>JASJDJ010000077.1 GCA_030065635.1 Xenococcaceae cyanobacterium MO_188.B32 | reverse complement strand
CTAATTTACCTCCATGGAGGTAAATTAGCCGTCTGGCAAGGCTTTCAGCCCTTTTTGCCGAGCTAAAATTCCCAAGTCCCGCTATGACTTTACAGTCCCATTTATCACACAAGTCAGTTACTACCTCTCTTAATCGACTAATCATCTGACCAGTTAAAACTTTTTTCCTGTATTTGGTCGTAAGAACCAAATGGGCTTTCATGTCTGATACAGATCTGGCACTAGAAACAAAATCATTTTTCATCATTTCCTGCTATAATCACCGTGGTCTATTTTAACAACATTGACTTTGATTTATACCTACCAGTATCGATTCAGACCTACTACAGAACAAAAGCTAGTTCTCAATGACTGGTTTCGGGTTTGTCGGTATTGGTACAATCATCAACTAGGAGAGAGGTTTAACTGGTGGGAACAAAACCGATGTTATGTCGATAGGTGTCCCCTAATTTGTCATTTACCAGAACTGAAAGACAAGCCTAATTACTACTCCCAAAAGAAACGGCTACCAATTATCAAACAAGACTTGGTAGCTGTTGGCTGGAGCAAAGAGTTACTTGATTTTGCTACAGTACCGTCTCAAACTTTGCAGGAAGTATGTAAGAGAGCAGAGCTAGCATTTAAGCGTTACATATCTGGCGACAGTCAAGGCAAGCGTAGCGGTAAGCCAAGATTTAAGAATAATGCTCGTTTCCGGTCGATGATATTCGAGGGAGCTAAGTTACATAGCTGTTCAGTTGGCAGTAAATTTTTGTACGTCACTCTTCCAAAACTAGGTTTGGTTAAAATTCGGCATCACAGACCATTACCCGATGGTACATCATTGAAACAAGCTCAGGTAATCAAAAAAGCAGATGGTTGGTATCTCAATTTAAGACTGGAGGACAAAACCATCCCCGACTTTACGCCAGATATCACTCCCACTTGGGAAAACTCAATTGGCATGGACGCGGTACTCCATGAAGATGATTATCTGGCTACCTCAGAAGGGTTTAAGTTACCTTCTCTTAAGTCATTCAGGAAGTCTCAAGTTAAGCTGGATAAAGTATCAAAGCGTAAAGCTAGCAGAAAGAAGGGTAGTAAAGCCAGACGTAAGCTAGCTAAAAAAGAAGCAAAGATTCATCAACAAATAGCTCGTTCCAGAAAAGATCATGCTTATAATAATGCCCATCAGCTTCTCAAGACAGGCAAAACAGTTTTCTTCTATGAAAAGTTAAACCTTAAGGGTTTGACTAGACGTAACAATCCCAAGCAGGATGACCGAGGTAATTATGTTCCTAACGGAAATTCAGCCAAATCGGGATTAAATAAATCCTGGGCTGATGCTGGGTTTGGTCAGTTCTTCTCTATCCTTGGGTACATAGCCGAAAAAGCTGGGGCTAAGGCAATTGAAGTAAATCCTGCATATACTTCTCAGTTACTATCGTACAAAGACGAGTTGGTTTTTACTGATTGCAGCATCAGAGAATATTGGGATGAAGAATTAAATCTCTTGGTAGACCGCGACATCAATAGCGGAATTAATATTAAGAGGGTCGGGCTGGGCTTGTTCCCGACTTTAAAACGGCGTAAAGGGAATCCAGTAGTTGTAAGTTCTACTACTAATAGTACCTTGAAGCAAGTTCTCTCTATCCTACAGGATTTGGAGAAGCCCGCGTTGTATGCGTAGCATCAACGTCGGGAGAAGTCACGCGAAACGACGACGTAATAAAGGTTGAATAGTAAATAAAACTAAAGCATCAAAAGCTAACAATACTAAGATAACACCGCCAAAACTAACTTCAGCCCAAGGAGTATTCATGACAATACTTCCAACTGTCCAATCACCATGAAGATATAAATAGCGAATTGGTTCGATCGCGTAAGTAAGAGGGTTTAAACTAGCAATTACTTGTAGCCAACCTGCCATAAAATCTAAAGGTGCTAAAGCAGTACTCGCAAAGAGAAGGGGTAGATTAGTCACGAAAATAACGGCAATTAGTTCGATATGTCCGGGTAAGGCAAAAGCCAATCCTAGACTTAACGCTGTTACTCCTAACACAATTAATAGCACAATAAGGGCGATCGCACTTAAGCCAGCAATTCCCGGTAAGCCAGCATCTAAAAAGGCACTAGCTCCTACAATCACGGCTGTTTGAATAAACGCCAACGTAATTATATATATTGTCGAAGCTGCCACGATCGAATAGCGGGAAGTCAAAGGTGCGACTAATAAACGATTGAGAAAGCCAAATTCTCGATCGAACATTACTGGTAAACCCGCATTAAGCGCACCGGAAAAGGCGGTAAAGACGATTATGCCTGGGGCAAGAAACTTAGCATAACTAAGATCGTTACCAAATAATCCTTGAGGAGCTTTACTAAATAACGCTCCAAATAGAATTAACCACATAAAGGGTTGAATTACCCCCGCCATCAGAGTAGAAGGACGGCGTTGCAATTGGATAAATAGACGTTTGGTTAAGGCTAAAGTTTCTTGAATAAAATTGCCTAGAGAGTTACTATTGTCAATCTGTGTATCTTTATTAGAATTTGGTGCCAAAGTAGATTTGATTTTTGAGGATGTAGTTAGTTGAGTCATATAGTTTGTCTAAATTAACGTGAGTTAGAGAGTTAGGGGAGATGGGGAAGATGGGGAAGCCATTAACAATTAGCCCTTCGGGTTCAGCAGTCGCTCATGGAGGAAAGCCGAGGGGCTGTCACCTGAAGAGGGGCTGTGTGCGGAACCTGTGTCCGCACCTTGAAAGCCCCGTCTTGGTTCAGGTGCTTGAAAGCCCCGTCCAAGACCGCGCTGCTTCACTATTAGCCACTAGCAAAATCTACTTCATCTGTTGTTTCTTCTCTTTTTTCAGATCTCTAGTACTGGCAGCAGCTAATTCTGCATCTAGCAAAGTTTTTCCTGTGGCTGCAAGATATACATCGTCAAGACTGGGACGAGATTGAGCCAAACTAAAAATAGGTAAACCTGCTTCGATTAAAGAATGCTCTATTTTACTTAAACAGTTACTTCCTGTTTGTACGATCAAATTGAGAGAGTTGTTTTGAGCCTTATTGATAATTATTTCTTCAACAAAAGGTAGAGAAGATAACAGGTGTTGTGCTTTCTCTGCTTCATCTGTAGAAGTAAATTCCCGAATGCGGAGAGTAACGCGATCGCCTCCTATTTTATCTTTTAACTGGGAGGGTGTACCTTCAGCAATAACTACTCCTCGGTCTATAATAGCCAAGCTATCAGCTAGAGCATCAATTTCTTCCAGATAATGACTAGTGATTAGTACCGTTGTTCCTGCTGCTTTTAATGCTCGCAGAAAATCCCAAACGATGCGACGGCTTTCAATATCTAAACCAACGGTAGGTTCATCTAACACCAGGACTTCTGGTTGATGCAATAATCCCGCAGCTAAATCTAGTCGTTTACGAATACCGCCAGAGTAAGTACCAGCTTGTTTATTAGCGTAATCTTGTAAGCCTAGAACTTCTATTAATTGTTCGATTCTCTGCTTCGCTGCTGCTTTAGGTATGTGATATAGTGCAGCTTGTAGCTGGAGCAATTCTTTCCCTGTCAGTACTTTATCGATCGCTACTTCTTGGGCAACATAACCCAATCTTTGCCTAGCAACTTTAGGATTATCGATCGCCGAAATACCGCCTACTTCTATTTTGCCGTCATCTGGTTTAGCTAAAGTACACAAACAACGGATAGTAGTAGTTTTTCCCGCACCATTAGGCCCTAATAAACCAAAAATTTCTCCTGGTTTAACAGTGAAGGAGATATCTTTTACTGCTAAAACATCTCCATAGCTTTTTTTTAAATTTTTAATTACAACGGCAGCAGCCATAAGTATTTTTATACCTAAGATAGATAGATGAACTTAATGAAAAACAGAATTTATATTTCATCTATCATTGTAATTAATCTTGAACGTCTAATTCATCGATTTAACCACACCTGAATTCGATGTCAGAAAAAAGTTATAACCCTGATAAAACAAGAATTACAGAGGTAGCTGTCAATTATTTTGGCTTAATGAGAAATTTCCAGGTGTTAAATTAAAACCCAATAATTCACCATATTCATTAATGACTAAATGTATTTATTGGTCTGGATTACAGGCTATTTTTTAGAGCGAACTCAGGTATTTAGGGTTTCGCTCCCTTCTAAACTCTAATTATGCTTTGATACCGCTTGATATTGTTCTGATGTAATTCTTCCCGCTTCATATAGAGTTTCGGTAATTTCAGAAATAGGGAGTACAGAATGAGCGCGATAACCATTTTGGGCTAGTCGATCTTTTACTCCTCCTTCATGATCGATAAAAACTACAATATCTTCTACTTTTAAATCGGCTGACTCTAATTTTGCTGCCCCCTCCATTACACTTTTACCACTGATGAGAATGTCATCAACGACTACTACTTTTTCTCCTGGATTAAAGTTACCTTCAATCAACCGACGAGTACCGTGAGCTTTTACCTCTTTACGGGGGAAAATCATCGGGCGATGGAGATCTAAAGCTAGTCCCGTTGCAGTAGGCAAGGCACCATAAGGAATACCCGCAATGCGATCGAAAGTTAGATTTTTGAGAATTCCTGCGTAAGCTTTAATAACTTGATTAAATAGTTGGGGATTAGAAATAATCTTCCGTAAATCGATATAGTAAGAAAAAGTTGCTCCCGAAGCTTGTACGTATTCACCAAAAAGAAGACATCCAATATCAAATAGTTGCAAAATTAATTCTTGATGGGGATGTTGATTTAGCAGACAAACATTTGATGTCCATAGTTCACAACTAGAGCCTACTTGAATAAACTCGCTTCTGATTTGTGCTACTTGTTGGTTTAATTTTTGCACTTCTTGAGCTAAATTTTCTTTGGCTAGTAAATCTAAAGAGATAGTAAGAAGTAAACCTTCTCCATTACCAGCGAATCCTGCCTTAAGAATTTGCTGAAAGTCTGCTCCTTCCGTCCAAATACTTCTGAGCAAGATCGTTCTTTCTGGGGCAACAGCTCGTATTTTTCTAATAATATCGGGATTATTAGTGCCTACTTCTAAATATACTTGTTCGATCGTTCCCCAAGATTGAACTTGCCTAACTACTTCTAGATAAAAAGGATTATCGGGATGGGGATATTCTTGAAGGGCGAATGCACCAGGATTAGAAGTATGGCAAAGAAAAAATACACCTTTATCTGCATGAACTAGAAAAGGAGCAGCATGATCTTGTCCCGCATAGGGACTAAGAGTTACTGCATCTACTTGCCATTGTTCAAAAATAGTCTGGGCAAACACGGTACTAGTGTTGAGGTCGCCATGTTTGGCATCTAAAATAACAGGAATATTATTGGGTACTTTGGTTAATATGCGATCGAGTAATTCTAATCCTGCTACTCCTAGAGCTTGATAAAAGCCTAAAGTAGGTTTATAGGCGCAAACGTGTCCGCTGGTTTGCTCGATCGTCCACTCTAACCATGTTTGTAAATTATTAATTAAGTCATCTATTTTCCCCTCTTGCTGACGGGGCATCATTTCAGGGTTAGGATCGAGTCCGACGACTAATAAACTTTGATTCTGGGCGATCGCCTGATTTAGTTTGGCAAAAAAATTCATCTTAAAACACTATTGCCGAGAAAACGCTGATATTATCTATTAGACATCTTGCTAAACTAAATTTCAAATCTAGGTTGTTAATTTTCTTTTTCTTTTAAAACTCGCTTCGCTCAAACAAGCTATCAGCTATTAGCTATTAGCTATTAGCTAGAATTGCATGGTGGTGGGGTTAGATTGGTTAACTTGCAACACCCTAGTGGCATTAAGAATTGCCAACAGTGCTACTCCTACATCCGCAAACACGGCTGACCAAAGAGTTGCTATTCCCATTGCTCCTAGCAAAATAAACAGTGCTTTAACTGCCATCGCCAAAATAATATTCTGCCAGACAATCTGGTGAGTTTTACGGGCTATACTAATCGCTTCTGCTACTTTAGAAGGTGAATCAGTCATTAGCACCACATCGGCAGTTTCGATTGCTGCATCCGCACCTAATGCTCCCATTGCTATACCTACATCTGCTCTGGCAATTACCGGCGCGTCATTAATTCCATCGCCGACGAAAGCAACTTTATTTTTTTTATCCGAGTTATGGAGATACTGCTCGATCGCTTCTACCTTATCTTCTGGTAGTAATTCAGCTTGATAGCTATCTAAACCAAGTTGATGAGCAACACTCTTAGCGATAACTCGGTTATCTCCTGTTAACATTACAGTCTGGGTAACTCCCGCTTGTTTTAGTTTGGCGATCGCTTTAGCTGCATCTTTTTTAATTCTGTCAGCAATTAAAATATAACCAGCATATTTATCTTCTACTGCTAAATGAACCACCGTCCCTTCAACATGGCAAGTATCGTGGTCGATATTAGCTCGATGTAACAGGCGATCGTTTCCTGCTAAAACTTCCTTTCCCTTAACCTGGGTGCGGATACCATGTCCTGGTATTTCTTCATAGTCAGTCAGAGCAGATTTGGCAAGTACGCCATCGTAAGCATCAAGTATAGACCGCGCTACAGGATGATTGGATTGGGATTCGGCGATCGCTGCTAGGGTTAGTAATTCCTGTTCGCCATAGCCGTTATAGGGGGATATTTGGCTAACTTCAAATACGCCTTCGGTTAAGGTTCCAGTTTTATCAAAAATAACTGTTTTGACTGCGGTTAAAGCATCTAAGAAAGTCGAACCTTTGACTAAAATACCTCTTTTGGCTGCACCCCCAACACCACCAAAGTAACCCAGGGGAATACTAATAACTAATCCGCAAGGACAAGATATTACTAATAAAACTAATGCCCGATAAACCCACTGTTCGCTGGTTGCCCCAGTAATTAATAAGGGTGGTAATATGGCTACTGCTAAAGATAAGAAAACTACTACGGGAGTGTAGTAACGGGCAAAGCGGGTAATAAATTTCTCCGTTGGGGCTTTTTTACTGCTGGCATTTTCTACCAAGTCCAAAATTTTAGCAATGGAAGATTCTGCAAACAGTTTACTGACTCGGACGGTTAAACTACCTGTTTGGTTAATTGCACCTGCTAAAATCGTGTCTCCTTCTCTGACGGTTTGGGGCACAGATTCTCCCGTGAGGGCAGAAGTATCTACTTGAGAATTCCCCGCTATTATTTCCCCGTCTAAAGGAACTTTTTCTCCTGGTTTGATAACAATAATATCGCCAATATTGACTCGTTCGGGTACAAATTCTTTAATTACTCCATCAACTACCAGATTTGCCCGCTCTGGACGTACTTCTAACAGAGACTTAATCGATTTCCGCGATCGCCCTACCGCAAAGCCTTGAAATAATTCTCCCACTTGGAAAAATAGCATCACTGCCACGGCTTCAGGTAATTCGTGAATGGCGATCGCTCCTATAGTAGCAATAGTCATTAAAAAGTTTTCATCGAAGATTTTACCTCGCAGAATATTACGCCCCGCACTACTCAATACGCTCCACCCACTGATTAGATAAGCAGGAATAAAAACTGCATACTCGGCGATCGATCCAGGAGTATCATGCAAAGGTTTTTGCATAATCAACCCAAGGGCAAATAAAACCACTGCAATACTTAAGGGTATGAGTTCTCGACGTAGAGCGGATTCATTATGTTGGTGGCTGCGATTATGACTATGACCTTGACGACCGCGATCTTCATTGGCAGAGCAACAACTAGAGGAATGTTGAGGGGACATTATCCTTAAATAGCTATTTTATGAATACATGAACAGCTATTCAGATAATAAAGTAAAAAAAGTTATTTCGCAATATGTATATAAAAAATTTTAGTAACTATTGTTACTTCTGCAACTTCTGATTTTTGACTTTTGACTTTTGACTTTCAAGACAGGTCTTATAATTCAATTACTTTACCTAAGCTTAACCAAACTAATACACAGAAAATTGATAAGATTGGGACGAAAAATGTTACAGCAGAGAATCTATGAGCAACCATAACAGCAGACAACTTCAATCTCGTCCGGCGATCGAAAAATATTTAGATGTCAGCTTTTTTTGGGCAGCTAAAATCTTTGCTTTAGCGGTTGCTGGAGTATTAATTTGGATTACTATCCAAGTTGCTTTGGCTGCCAAACCAGCTATCTCAGAATTTGGACTCGGTTTTTTAGTTACTAGTAGTTGGAATCCCGTTACTAAAGAATACGGAGTACTGCCAGCAGTTTACGGTACAATTGTTAGCTCTTTTATTGCTCTGTTAATTTCGGTGCCTATTGGTTTAGGAGTAGCTATTTTCTTAAGTGAAGATTATCTATCTCCCAAAATCCAAAGAATAATTGTTTTTTTAGTAGAATTACTGGCTGCCGTACCTAGTGTAGTTTATGGTTTATGGGGAATTTTTGTTTTAATTCCTTTTCTGAAAGAAATTACCCCCCTTAGAGGGCCGGGAATGCTCCCTGCTGCCTTAATTTTATCGGTAATGATTTTACCGACTATTGCAGCAATTTCCCGCGATGCTATTACCAATGTCCCTATCGATTTACGTCAAGCAGCCGTAGGTTTAGGTGCTACTCGTTGGGAAGCAATTCTGCAAATTATTTTACCCGCAGCTTCTTCAGGAATTATCGGTGGAATTATGTTGGCCTTGGGTAGAGCATTAGGAGAAACCATGGCAGTTACGATGTTGATTGGTAACGCCAATAAAGTCGATTTTTCTGTTTTTGCTCCTTCTAATACAATTTCGTCTTTACTTGCCAATCAATTTGCTGAAGCTAGTGGTTTACAAGTAGGAGCATTAATGTATGCTGCTTTAATTCTTTTTGCCGTTACTTTGTTAGTCAATATTTTGGCTCAAATATTAGTAGTTAGATTACAAAAAATATAGCTTTTAGCTTCTTACGACAATCGCTCATGGGGGAAACCCCCAAGACCGCGTTGTCGCGCTTTTAGCTCTTAGCTTTTAGTTCTTAGTTATCGGTAATAAGTACCAACTCAAGCCAACAATAATATATAAATATAATTATCAAGAAAATGGCATCATATTTTTCTCAAAAAAACCTAGATTATAGTTTTAACCCTGCTAGCCTCAAACGTAATCCTAGCTCTCCTCGTACCCTGTTTGGGCTAATAATGACAAGTATTGCTGGCTTATTTACTATCCTAGCGATCGTACCTTTACTAATTATTTTGATTTATTTACTAGGAAAGGGAATTAGTTCTCTGCGTCCAGAAGTTTTTACAGAATTACCACCACCACCATTAGTAGAAGGAGGAGGTTTTGGTAATGCTATTCTCGGCACGGTAATTATGGTAGGTATTGGTGCTGCTATTAGTGTACCTCTTGGTGTTATGGCAGCTATTTATCTGTCAGAATTTAGTAAGGGCAAATTAGCTGACTGGATTCGTTTTGCGACCAACGTGCTTAGTGGTGTACCTTCAATTATTATTGGTGTGTTTGCCTATACTGTAGTAGTTTTGACCACTAAAACCTATTCTGCCTGGGCAGGAGGTTTTGCTTTAGCTATACTGATGTTACCCATTATCGTACGAACTACTGACGAAGCCTTAAAACTCGTTCCTCAAGAAGTACGTCAAGCATCGATCGGTGTTGGGGCAAATGACTATCAAACTGTATTACAAGTAGTTTTACCCGCAGCTATTCCCGCCATTATCACTGGGGTGACTCTCGCGGTTGCCCGTGCAGCAGGAGAAACAGCACCTCTGTTATTTACGGCATTATTTACCCAATATTGGCCCAATTGGGATAACTTGTTAGTAGAACCAACCGCATCTTTAGCCGTGTTAGTTTACAACTTCGCGATCGTCCCTTTCCAAAATCAGCAAGAATTGGCTTGGGCTGCTGCTTTTATTTTAGTGTTATTGGTATTGCTTACCAGTATCATTTCGCGTATAGCTACGGCTAATAGAACTTATTAACAACCCCTTCACCGCCATTGACTCAGTTTTTCTTCTAACTTTCTGACCAGGGTTTTATCTCCCAAAGTTACATATGCGTCTCTAGCTTCCGTTCCTACTCGGACTGCCTGATTATTTAATCCTCTTGCTGCCAAGACTTCTGCTAAACCAAACTGCGCTGTCGCTTGTCCTACCAAATCATGAGAATTCTTTGCTAACTCAATTGCCTGGGTATATCGTATTTCTGCTAGTTTGCTTAATTGTACATCTTGATAAACGTGAGTTCGACGAGATTAAAAAACAGCAGGAGGAAGAGCGGACAAAGCTTTGGGTTCTAAATCAAGAGAAGGTTTGTTCGGCAAATAGGAATAAGCGATTAATCCAGCCATCAGATTGACCAGAAAATTCCAAATGCTCCGATGCGAGCGAATGTTCGATTTAGAAAATATTCTTGAGTTGGTGAGTCCAGTGTGGCAATACTTGGAGGGTATAAAATTCCTTGAAAGTCCGAAACCCACCAACCATGAAATGCAATCACAATAGTCATTACTTCACTTAATGACATTCTCGAATGGCAGCGTTTTTCATCTTTCATAGACGGTAGTTGTTTTTGTTGCTGCCATAGTCTAGACCACTGTATACAAAAGTCATCGCTCGTCCCAAAATATTTGTGTGAGATCTAATCTTGATGCCATCATAGAACTAGCTGAGATACTCAGTATTATTGCTCCCATCTGAGTTTACATCTTGGCTTTTCTTTTCTCTCTAATTTTCGTCTAACTGACTTGGCGAGCGCGTAGAGCCTCTACGCGCTCGCCGGAATTTTCTCATTAAGACTTACTAATTGACACCGTTTAGGCTGGGGTATCTAGACTGTAAGTCCCACTGTCCATGGATTTCAATGGTTTGAATTTCGTCGAACTCACGTTTTTTTAAAAGGCGATCGCGCCAGAGAAAATTTAAGAAATCATTTAATTTAGAGAGGAAAGCTTCCAGAACTGGATTACCTGGACTTTAGGAAAGCGATCGAGGAAAGTTTTTGCCCGCGCCCGTTCTACATAGTTAAAAGCTTTTTTTTTATCTCCTCTATCCCAAAGTAATTTAATAATCTGTTCGTAGGTATCGACCTGCCGTTCCTCGAAAGAAGATTTAAATGCCCCCACCATGAGTTGGCTGCGGATGTTTTCTTTAATTTCAATCGCTTCTTTGTAAAGCTCGATTGCTCGATCAGTGTCACCCTGTTGCTGCTGAAGAAATGCCGTACCTGCTACAGCTTGTCCGTAGGCATCGCGATCGCCAATCTGCTGTAAAATTCGTCGCGCTTGTCTAAATGAATCTGCTGCTGCCTCGTAGTCGCCTAATTTGGTAAAAGCAATACCCATGTTAGTGAGAACTGCGCCCTCACTGCGAAAGTCTTTATTTTTGCGAGTAGAGAAAAGTTACCTCCACTGGCAAAGTGAGCGTCTCCAGAAATATCACCATCACTGACTAGGGTTAAATCTCCCCCACTCTGGAAGGGAGTTTCGGGATGGTTGAGAGCGAAAATATCAATGTTTCGATCGCCCTGAATGTAGAGGTCTTCTCCTGCTTGTGCCAGAAATGGTTTAGTTTCGCTATCTCTTATCCGTACCGTATCCTTTGCTAGAAGTTGGAGATTTCCTGTAGTACTTAACTGACTCTCTACTAAGGTAAGATTCCGCTCGGCAGATAAAATTGCCGATTGTGTCGATAACTCTCGTACCGTCACATCTCCTGGCGCAATAAGAGTCTCAGAATCTGCTAAAGTAACCTGTCCTTCAGGATTGACTGCTAATCCCATATCCCGATCGATCTCTCCGATGCGATCGCAATGACCAAGCCCCATTCTTATCTCGATTAATATAGTCTTGACCGAATTGAATTGTGCGGGTGCGACTTTCGCCATCTTCAGGACCTGTTGTAAAGGAGAAAGAGCGATCGAATAATGTTGTCTCATCGTCTTGGTAGCTAAAGCCTAAGGATAAAGCAAACTCTTCGCGGGGAGTACGTACCAGGGGTTGGCGATAACTGATTTCATATCGCTCTTTTTCTCCCTCAATGTCTAATTCATCGAACGGCGACTGAGTAACTTCGCGCCATTCTGGAGCAACTCTAAGTAAAAGCGTCCCATCCATCGAATTGAGAGGAACTTGATAGGTAACATCAAGATTATCAGAACCGCCTGTAGTCGAACGGTAATAAGTAGCAGCCAATGTATCCCCCAGTCCCGTTAGGTTACGGTAGCCAAGTGTGCCTCCAAATCGAACAGACCCCACCGAAGGCGGAGAGTAGTTGTCTATTCCCGCCTTTAACCTCGATCGATCCTGGGCGGTTTCTGACTGCGATCGCCATGGGAACGATGTATTCAGAAGTAGTAGCATTTTGTTTTGGTTCTGTTTTTATCGGACATAGTTCGGGTGATTGAGATTGAGAAGATTGATTATCTTGCTCCGAAGCTAATCTTAACTCTGTTACTGACTCTTCGGCGATCGACAAATCAATTATAATCTCTCTATATTGATGAATTAATTCAAAAAAGATCCAAAAAATTTACAAACTTAAAACAAAATTGTAAATTGTTCAGTTCAAACCCTAGGATTAATGCGAAAAATTATAATCGGGGTGATGGGCCCGGGAAATCTTGCCACACCTACTGATTTAAATAATGCTTATCAATTAGGTCAATTAATTGCCCAAAATAGATGGATACTGCTTACAGGTGGTAGAAAAGCTGGAGTCATGGAGGCTGCCAGTAAAGGGGCAAAAATGGCTGGTGGTTTAACTGTGGGGATTTTACCTGGGAGTAACACTGATGGTATTGCCGAAGGTGTAGATATTGCTATTGTCACCGATTTAGGTAATGCCCGTAATAATATTAACGTCCTCTCCTCAGAGGTAGTGATTGCTTGCGGGATGGGAACTGGTACTGCTTCAGAAGTTGCCCTGGCTTTGAAGAATCAGAAAAAAGTTATTTTATTAAACGAAAATCAAGAAAGTCAACAGTTCTTTTGTAGTTTATCTCCAGAGAATATTTTAATTGCTAATAATCCCGAACAGGCCCTCGAGTTAACCAAGAAGATCGTAAGTGATATTGCAAAATGAATTACCTAGTTGAGATCGTTAGTGGTTATTAGTAGTTATATTAGTAAGACGTTCAAAGCGTGTAAACAATTTTGTCTAGGTACTTAACTACGAACTGCAAACTACGAACTACGAACTCAAATAACGCTCTATCAGAAGAATAGCGACAATATCATCTACAGGACGAGGAGGCAGACGCATTCCTTGGGGGATTAGCTTGGTGAAACCTTGTGGTGGAAACATTTCCCAATAGCGATCGCGTGCTTCTAAAGAACTATTGCGCTCGTCTACCATCACAATAGGTTTAGATAAAGATAAACTAGATTCAATTTTTTGTTGCCAATTTTTAGCCGTGGTTTGATTACCCATTACGATTAACTCGATGGGAAACTGCTGGCATAATTGTTCGACAATCGCGATCGCCTTAGCAGAATCAACTACTTGATGAAAATGGAGCTGGCGATTAGTTTCCATCACAGCCACACCACATTTATCCCTACCTGGATCGAAACCTAAAATCATCGATCGTTAATTTGGTAAACTTAGACGTATTCAATTAGTATAATTGGCAATTTGTTAAGAAAGCATCAATCTTTCTCCCCTGCACCTCTGCTTCCCTGCTCCCCTGCTACCAAAACCCATGCAATTTTGATGAAGATAAGCTTATCCCCACTACATACTAATAACTACTTCTCCATTATCGACCACAACAATCTTTAATTTTAGTGGACCAGAAGTATAAGTTGTATCAGCGACGATCGCTTTCATCTCGTCTAAAGATACTGAAGATTCAGCTACTTCATCAATAAACTTGACTAGAGTAGTTATTTGACCGTCACCTACTTCCATATCGCCGATAATACCAGCCCGTTGAGCGCGGAATTGAGAAGCAGCCAATAACCAATTTAACCTTTCTTGAATATCTGCACGACTTGTCTGTTCTGAATCGAGGGAAACAGTAGCTAATTCTTCTCCCGATTCAAAGATTTTTTGGTTTGAAGCCAAGTCTACAAAAACTCCGATTTTATTTTCTCCCTCGACATAATTACCCGCAGAAACGATCCGCATGACATAATCTTGACCATCTTGAATTTTTTGGACTATTTGATTTACTTGTGATTTGGTTATTTTGATTACTCTTCGCTCGAAGTATTCGTCGTCGCCATAAATTGCTTTAATTGCATTACGATTAGCTTGTCTGAGTACCCGATCGATCGCAGTAATAGCAGCATCAGGTTGGAGAATTTTTACTTGAGCAGAAGCTAACACTTGACCTTTGACAATGGTAATTTTTCTTTCTCTTAGTTCTTGGATGTAAGTTTGGTAGTATTGTTCTAAAGTTTTAGTACGCTGTACTAAAAATTGTAGTTGCGATTCTAATTTATTGAGTTGTTCTTTTCTAGTTTGTAGGTCTTTATCTTTAGCGGAGATCGCTTTGTCCAGTTCTAGAATACGCTCATCTCTAGTAGAAATTTCTGCTTGTAGTAATTGTTTTTGTTGTTCTAACTGCTGTAAGCGAGTTTCTTTTTCTCGCAATATTTGGTCTTGACTGGCAATCCTTTTTTCTTTGGCTTGGAGTTGACTTTGGAGTTGCTTACTTTGCTCTTCTAATTGAGCGAGTTGTTCTAAGCCCCGATTCCGTTCGGCTAAAAGACTATTTAGTTCGGCACGCATACTATTTGCTCGCTCTGAAACAGTTTTTAGCTGAGTTTTAGCTTGAATAAAATCTCGATTGATTTTTGCTAATTTTGTTTGTGCTTCCGTTTGTTGCGCTTTAACAACAGACAATTGTGCTTCTACTTGCTGTTTTTCTTGAGTTGCTTGTCTTAATTCCCCTTCTGCTTGACGTTTTTCTCTGAGGATATCATCTATTTCAAATATCCCTCTACGCAAATTTTCACTTAGAGCAAATAAGGTACCGAGAGTAGAAGCAGCAATAAATAATCCCGTAATAAAGGTAATGATCCTCGCCGTTTGACGAGGACGAAGTTTGAATAACCGCAGTCTTGCTTTACCTACCTTCGTTCCTAAGCGATCGCCTAAGACTGCAATCAATCCACCAAGCAATAAAATTGCTACAATCAGAACCCAAGCACTGGTTGTCATGCCGTCTTGGTTTTACGTAAACTGCTGGGATAGAGCCACTGGGTTATGTACCGTTATTTTCTTTTTGTGGATAGAAATCATATTATCCTGTCGTAAATCTCCCAAAAGACGAGTAACTGTAACACGAGTTGAGCCAATAGCTTCGGCGATCGCTTGATGAGAAAGTTTTAAATCGATTCTAATTCCTTCATTAGTAGGAACGCCAAAATCACGACAAAGAATTAACAAAAAACTCACTAACCGAGAACCCATATCTCGATGAGCTAAAGTTTCGATCATCATCTCTGTCTGTAAAATACGCGAAGATAAACCCCGCAGCATAATCATCGATAAGTCGGGATTATCTTTGAAAGCTTGTTCTACTTGTTCGATCGGTGCTGAGAGCAATTCTACCGAAGTAAAAGCAACTGCATGATAAAAACGATCCGAACGTTGTCCAGTGATTAAAGATAGCACACCGAATACGCTATTTTCTCTTAACAAAGCTACGGTAATTTCTTCTCCTGCTTCGTACACACGAGAAAGTTTGACTGCTCCTTTGAGCAAAAAGTATACTCTTTCTGCTCGATCGCCAGGGAAAAAAATTGTTTTGCCCCTTTCAAAGGATTCAACAATTGGTGGAAACGAGCCACGACCAATTTGACGGAATACAGATGCTAGGGGTTGATTTTGAGTCAGAGATAGTTCCATCAAGCTCACCAATACGGGAGACAATAAATTAGTTTTTAATCTTACAACTTTTAATGGTTAGATAAAAAGGATTAATGTTTTGAGCAGCTAGCTTCAAATACACTAGAGTATCAAACGCCAACAAGTTTTTTGTGTTTTATAATGCACGATTATTATGTATTATGTCTATTTTAAATCCCTCAAAAATTAGGTATCTATTTACTGTTTATCATATTTATCCTAGTTTACTTTCATACTATCAATAGATAAATACCATAAAAATAAATTATTCAACTAATATGCTAGACTTAACTGGAAAAAACGCTCTTGTTACTGGAATTGCTAATAACCGTTCGATTGCTTGGGGTATTGCTCAACAATTACATCAAGCTGGAGCTAACTTAGGTGTTACTTATTTACCCGATCCTAAAGGACGTTTTGAGAAAAAAGTAGGAGAATTAGTAGCCCCCCTCAATCCTACTATCTTTTTACCCTGCGATGTCCAAGATTACGAGCAAATTGATGCTACTTTCTCTACTATTGCCGAAAAATGGGATAAATTAGATATTCTGATCCATTGTTTGGCTTTTGCTGACAAAGAAGATTTATCGGGTGAATTTAGTGCAACTTCTAGAGAAGGTTTTAATAAAGCTTTAGAAATTAGTGCTTATTCTCTAATCGGACTGGCTAAACGAGCAAAACCTTTAATGAAAGAAGGGGGAAGCATTATTACTCTTTCTTATATAGGAGGAGTTAAAGTAGTCCCTAATTACAATGTTATGGGTGTAGCCAAATCTGCTTTAGAAATGAGTGTCCGCTATCTGGCTTCAGAATTAGGTTCGGCCAATATTCGCGTTAACGCGATCTCCGCAGGCCCCATTCGTACTCTAGCTTCCTCGGCTGTAGGTGGTATTCTCGATATGATTCGCCATGTAGAAGAAATTGCTCCCCTCAAACGGACTGTTACCCAAATAGAAGTAGGTAATACGGCTGCTTTTTTGTCTAGCAATCTAGCTAGCGGGATCACCGGACAAGTAATCTATGTCGATGCTGGTTATGAAATTATGGGTATGTAATTCAGTAGGGGCGAAGGGCCTTTCGCCCGTACAGTTATCAGGTAGGGGCGTGTCTTGGTGAGCTACCCAGAGCGTCTTTCGAAGTGGCTGTCTTTTGAGTTCTCCTCAAAAGCTTGTAAGCCACGTCCGACGAGGGTTCTCACCGCTTCGCGAATCGCCCGTAAATTAGTTTAAGATAGATAAAAATTATGCAAATTAGCGATCGCCAAATTCAAGAAAATCAATCACAATCATCTTTTTTACTTTCTCGTACGGCTTCTGTCAGAAGAACTACAGGAGAAACGGATGTAGAAGTAACGATAAATCTCGATGGTCGGGGTAAATGTGAGGTAGATACGGGCATTCCCTTTTTAGACCATATGCTGCACCAAATTTCTTCCCATGGCTTAATCGATCTTGAAATTAAAGCCCGAGGAGATATCGAAATTGACGACCATCACACCAATGAAGATGTTGGTATTACTTTAGGTCAAGCCTTAGCTAAAGCCTTGGGGGAGCGTAAGGGAATTGTCCGTTTTGGTCATTTTGTTGCCCCTTTAGATGAAGCTTTAATTCAAGTAGCCCTCGATTTTTCAGGTAGACCCCATCTAAGCTACGGCTTAGAAATTCCGACCCAAAGAGTAGGTAATTACGATACTCAGTTAGTACGAGAGTTTTTTGTCGCTGTAGTAAATCATTCCCAAATGACACTACACATTCGTCAGCTAGACGGAATAAACTCCCATCATATTATCGAAGCAACCTTTAAAGCTTTTGCGCGATCGATGCGGATGGCACTGGAAATCGATCCCAGACGTGCCACCGACATTCCTAGCTCTAAGGGTGTTTTGTAAAAAAACTCCCTAGTCAGAACTGGAAGATTTATTATTCGTTAAATACTGAGACTGGTAAGTAATTAAAGAAAAAATTGTGGCTGAGTAAAGAACCCAAAGCATATTATCTAATGATTTTAAGGGGTTTTCCACAAGATTAGCCACGATTGTATAAGTCAAATACAATAGTGGCCAAAAAGTCTCCATATCTCTGTTGGTACGAATTAAGGCAATTGCCTTAACTAAATTAATCACGAATCCAATCAAAAATACCGATAAACCCAAAAATCCTGTCGCCAGCAAGATTTCTAAAAAACCATTGTGAGAATGGGGAATTCCATTTTTTCCATAAGGTCCAAACGCCAAATTAACATAGGCAGATGCTCCATCTAGGTCATGCCAAAATCCTTGATATCCATAGCCCAACCAAGGACGCTGTTGAATCTGATCCCATACATATTGCCAAATCACTGTACGACCAGTTAAAGTCGCATCCTCACCAATTGCCGCAAAAAATACGTCCTCATGACCAGCAAGCCAAGTAATTGCCATTAAACCCACTATGGCACAAGCCAAAAATGCTGAAATCATAATTTCATATCTCGATCGAAAGATACGAGCTATAAAAAATAAAGTCAGCATTATAACCAAACCAAGTAAAGCATTTCCAGATTGGGAAAGAACTATGAGAACAATAGAGATAAAGACATAGAGCCATGGCAACCAACTATTATTCTTATTTCTTCTGTCTAGTGCCGTAATTAAAAATATAAGCACTCCTAAAATCATTTTTTGACCGAATCCATTTTTATGGGTAAATATGCCTCGCAAAGCCCCTTCATGTGCGCCACTCATAAATCCATATTGCGGTATGGCAATAGCCATTAAGATGCTACTGATTAGCATTAAAGCAAACGTCCAGAATAATATTTTTATCTGCTCTTTTGGCGTGTAGCGTGTAGCTAAATAAAGACCAAAAGCTGTACAGCCCACTCCAGACAAACCATATTTAAGAGTATCTTGAGGAAAATCAGACCAAAAATAAGATAGCAGAACAATTCCTAAATAGATAGAAATATATCTATCCTTAATTATTACTGCCAAGACTTTTCGCCAGCGAAGAATTAAGAGTGTAAAGGTAATTAAATATACTAACATTAGTAAGCCATTAAATATAGCGTAATTACCTGTACTTAATGAAGTTAAAGCATTTTTATCCCCTTGGCTAGCACCGTTGGTAATTATAAGATTTATTATTCCTCTGGAAAAAATAAAAAGAGCTGCAACCGTAAATGCTGGCTCAAAAACTTTTAAAAACTGACTTAGCGTTGAAGTTTTATTAAATTTCGTGGAAATATCAACCATAAGATAAAGATAAAACAATCAGGTAAAAATTAGCAATAGTAAATATTTAGAGTAATTTTTTATATATCCAGTTCCAACCTAGCATAAGTCTTTAGTTGTGATAAATTGTGCTTTTTCTGTTCTTTACCTAAGATATGAATGATAAACGAGTAAAAACAAGTCAAGTAAACTCAAAATAAGTTCTACAGTAACTTGCCCTAGTTTATACTTATTATTTAGAGGAAATACTTAAGGATTATGATATTAATCTCACTATCTCAGGTTTGAACTTTTATTTACACATTACTGATTTATCAATATTATCAGTCAACTCGATATAAAAGAAAAAAATATAAATGGAACTATCTTTAATAATATGTACGTACAATCGAGAGGAATACTTAAAAAAAACCCTTGATTCTCTCAGATTTCAGACCTTAGATCCTAGCCGATTTGAGATTATTATTGTTGACAATAATTCGTCTGATTCAACCAAATTTATTGCAGAAGATTATGTAAAAAAGCACTCTAATGCAAAATATATTTTTGAAAGCAAACAAGGACTTTCCTATGCAAGAAATACAGGGTACAAAGAAGCAAAGTCGGAAAATATTCTTTATCTAGACGATGATGCCTATTTAAATGTGGATGGATTAGAAAGTCTGGTTGATTTTATCAATTCAGATGAAAAATTAACCATAGTAGGGGGTAGAGCAATTATAAAATATCCCGAAGAAAAACCTGACTGGGTGACCAAGCCTGTAGTCAACTGGCTCGGTTCTTACGATTATGGCGAAGCTACAATAGAAGTAACTCCAGAAAATATCAAGAATAAAATTGTGAGATTTCCCATCGGCTGCTGTTTCTTTGTTAGAAAAAGAATTTTGGACGAAATAGGTGGTTTTAATCCTCAACTGGGAAGAATAGGCAAAAAAATGCTTGCAGGAGAAGAATTTCTTATTTCTAAGTATGTGCAAAAAAATAAGGGGAAAATTGTCTATTTTCCTAAAATTAAAGTGGAGCACGCTATTGTTCCTAATTGGTTAAATCAAGAATTTTTGTTAAAGAAAACTTCTTTTTACGGGATTTCTGATGTTCACGTACATTTTTTAAGTGAAGAAAGTTTATGGAAGCATATTAAATATTTTTGTTTTAGAATAATATTTCTTGTTAAGAATTTTATAGATTATTTTGGGGCACTGATAACTAGAAATAAACAAAAAGAGTTTGAAGTAAGACTGCTTTTAAATTTCAATAAAAGCATAATATTAACTTTTATGAAATTTATTTTTGTACCAGAAACTAATGTTTAGTCATTCTATATAGCTTATGTAAATTAATTATAGCTAAACACCTCGATAAAATAAAAAATAAGGTTCTTCCGATTTCGTCATGCTAAAAAGCTGGCGATCGCCAGCTCCGCCCATCTCCCAAGCCTAATTCTACCGTTATCAATTGTCATTAGGCGAAGATTATTGAGAATAGCTTTGGGCTGAAATCCTTATTTGATGGTGCTTTCAGAGAAGCCGTGAAAAGTCAGGTTATCATAGCTAGTCTAGAAGAGCCAAAAATATAAAGGAGATAAGTGTTTTAATTATGTTCAGAAATCAGTATCTTGTAGTAACAGAGCCAATAGAATCAAATTTTCAGGAAATTAGCTCAACTTATTTCCACGGCTTGCATGTTTATGCACACTCGTATACAAACACGTCAGTGGCTAAGCATTTAGAAACAGAAATATTGTTAATAGGCTACATAATTGATCCCCAAAATCCCCAAGATAGCAACGAAGAAATTATTAATCATATTGTCCAACAGTGTCCAACAGAAAAACTCTTCTTCCAAAAAATTCAGACATTATCTGGTCGATACGTTCTAATCTACAAAAATAAATTGTCTTTTATAGTTACGGGTGATGCCTGTAATTTACGACAAATTTACTATAATCTCTCTAATAATCATACTGTTCTTACTTCATCTGTACAGATGTTTTTAACCTATTATGATTATGCAGCAGAGATATCTCAGCTTAAAAAAGATTTTATAAATGATCCTATCTACAAGCAAAAAGAGTCTGCATGGTATGGAAATAAAAGTATAGATGACCGTTTGTATAAACTTCTTCCTAATCACTCTATAGATTTAAATAACAAAGAAGTCAAAAGAATTCCTCTATACTCACCGACACAATTTTCGAGTGAAGATGATATTATCGATTTTGTTTCAATAATGCTGAAGGGAACCTTTGCCTCTTTGATAAAAAGACATAAATTGATACAAGCCTTAACTTCAGGATTAGATAGTAGAATTTTGCTAGCTGCTGCCAAAGAATTTACAGATGAGATACAGTTCTACGTATTCCATCATAACGATCATCCTCCTTATCCACCAAATGTATGGGTATCTCAGTCCCTTGCCCAAAAGTTAAAATTGAATCATGCAGTTATCAAACCAGATAAAATTAGACCCGAATTTTTAAAAGCATATAAAAAAGAGCATGTAATACCTAGAATCTTAACTAAAACAGACCATATTCAGTATTTTAAAGATCACTACAGCGATCCAAACATAATTAATATCAGCGGTAATGCTTCAGCAATGTCTAAGTGTCATTACGGCTATACCAACAAAGAAATTAGTTTAGATATGTTGCTCTTCTTTTCTGGTCACCACTTATCCAAAAACACATTTGTTAGGCAAGAATTGGCAGAATGGTTAAAAGATGCTAGTCAATACTCAAAAGAATATGGAATTCCTGTGCTTGATTTATTTTATTGGGAGCAGAGAATGGGAAATTGGGGGGCACTTCAATCTTTTGAAAAAGATATGGCAATAGAAGAAGTATGTCCGTTTAATAATACAAGTATACACACTAGTCTTCTACAAGTAAAACCTTCAAGACGAGCATCACCTGACTATAAATTTTTTAGAAGACTTTTACAAAACCTCTGGCCCGAAACTTTAATAGAGCCGATAAATCCCTACAACAATAAATTACAAGGAGTCATTAAGACATTGAGGGGAAGAATTAAAAGAAATGCTCATTTGAAATACGCTATGTATCAACTGAGCAATTTTCTCTAAATCGTCATATCTTGTATGACAGATAATCTCTTAGAATGTTTTTTAAAAACTGCATACCGATTCTTGCGTAATATCTAAAATAAGTTGAGATATTTATTTTAAATTGTGTTGTAGGGAGATCGGTTAAATGAAATTATATAAGATGGCTTTGATTGTCATTTTTACAGCATTTTTGCTTGGAGGACTACATACATCGTATAAAGCAACTAAAATAGTTTCTCAAAAAAAAATTGTAGTAGGATTTGAGCAGCATCGAGCTGGTACTAAATATAACAAATCTGCACAAGAGAAAGATTGGGATGTAGTTTGGTCTAAAGAAAGCTGGATGAATAATTATGCCTTCATTACTGATAGTGAAGCTCATTCTGGCAACAAATCTCTCAAAATTACCCATCGTCCAGACGCTAGAACTGGTGGTAATGCCTTGTGGAAACTCCCTGCCGAGAAAGAATACTATCTTTCTTATTGGGTTAAATTTGAAGACGATTTTGATTTTGAAGGAACTGAGTATGGTACTGGAAAACTACCTGGATTGGGAGGTGCTGGAGGTCTGTGTGTAGGAGGTACAAACGGTAGTGCAATTTGTGATGGCAACAATGGTTTTAGTGCTAGATATTTCTGGAGAGAAGATGGCAGAGCCGTTTTGAATTTAAAACACATGGATAAACCGGCTACCAGTAAATGGAATCCTGACTTGAGACTAATTGACAGCAACGGCAAAGATAAGTATTTTCAACCAGGTCAATGGCACAATTTGATTCAAAGAGTCAAAATTAATGATGGCAGCCAGGCTAATGGAGAAGTCGATGTCTGGATGGATGGGGAGCAAGTACTTTCAGTTCAAGGCTACAGATTCGTTACTAATAACAAAGGTATAGATAATCTTTATTTCAATACATTTCATGGAGGAGCGAATGATAGGCGGTGGTGGCCAGAGCGTACGGTGTATAGTTACTGGGATGATTTTGTAGTATCGACATCTGCTGCTGATGTCGGTTTATAACTATATTTGAATGACTTTAAAAGTACTACGCTAATTTTTGACGTTCGGAAAAGCTCACACCGCAAGCATTTCTAGCTATATTGACCGTAGTTTCATAGATTTATAGCTATCGAACTCCTGCATTTGCACTAGCAATGATTTAACTGTTCTCAGCAATTGGGTTACTCCCTGTCTGCGATCGCAAAAAAGGGTCAATCGTCAAAAGACCATAGGACAAGGGTTTCATTTACTTTGGTCAGTCAAGTAGGTTCAGTTCTTATCCATCTGGATTATAATATGAGTCTATTATTGACACTCCCTTAGGCTAAAGCCGTAAGGGATTCTTGGTTCAAAGAATCTCCGTTAGACAGCAGGGGGGGAAGGGGGGAAATATCCAGACATTAACTGGGTTCGCTGCCAAAAGACAACTTAAAATCCCCCCTTTCCCGCCCCAACTGCCCAAGAGGGAGTTTCTCCCCAAGCGTAAGTTCCGAGATGCCCTCCCGTACTTAATCCTTTTTTGAGGATATTGATGCTGGCTGCAATATCTCTATCTTCGATATACCCACACTTACAAGATACTGTTGGCGAATTAAAAAGAAGTTTCGAGAGCAGCAAAACGAGAAGTGCGAGTTCGCGCTCTGGGGATTTGTTCAAACCAATTACTCAGTCGAGATAAATTAATGGCCGCAGCAATAGCAATATGCTGTAG
>JASJDJ010000076.1 GCA_030065635.1 Xenococcaceae cyanobacterium MO_188.B32 | reverse complement strand
CGCGAGCGGGAAGTCCCCCAGTTTACTGGCGGGATGAAAGCGAGCGCGATAACTTAACAATTTAGACATTAAATCTTTAGCGATCGCGCCTAACATTAAAGCACGATGAGAAATCGATTTATCTCCCGGTACTGTGATTTTTCCTCGTAACGAGAGTCCAGAACTAGGTGGCTGAATAATTAAATCTTGAGCTTGGTTATTATTTTGGGTAGTGACGATAGAAGATGACATGAGTATTTTAGAGCTAGATATAAAGCACCGTGCCGATTTTACCAAACTCTAAGAAGTTTTCTTTTTACCATACCGAGAAAATCTGCGACGTTGTTTGCGTCTGGCTATTGCTTTGCGTTTGCGTTTTTCGATCGGGGTTTCAAAATGACGATGTTTCTTAAAATCGGGAAAAATACCTGCTTTAGATACTTGTCTCTTAAATCGGCGTAAGGCTGATTCGATCCCTTCATTTTCGCCGACTGTAACTTGAGCCATTTATATTTACCCCTTATAATTAAAATTGTTTTTATTTACTTTTATAGACATTTCCACAAATCGAAAGTTTTACACCGCAACAGTTTTGCTATCGATAGGCAAGTAAACTCGCTTTACTGTACCATACTCGGTAAGATTAATAATAATTATGTGTATAAAATTGTCTTTAATGGCTAACTACCGCGAACGGCTTAGTAACTCCTAGCTATCAGCTTTTTTACTGATAGCTAAAGGCTAATAACTTAAAACTCCACAGATTGAGTCTGCATTTTCCTTGCTTGCTTGACCATTTCAATGAGAGTGTGGTGAGCATCTTCTGAATCTTTAAGAGTGTGGTCGAATTCTACTCTAACAGGAACAGATTCCCCTTTAATTTGGGCGGAGAAATTCATACCTTGAGAATTGATCGAAATCATCTTAGCGGACTCGGCTTCAGGAGAATTACCAAAAGCTTTAACGTATAAAACTAGGGCATCTCCATGATCCTCATTCATATGTTTGCAGATGCGATCGCTAATGGCAGGAGTAATTGCTTCAGACATGGTTATTTCTTACTTAATTTTTATTTATCTAAGTACTATGGAGTCATAAGGACTTTGGTGTCAATCCAGCCATAGGCTATCTCATTTAGCTTAACGCCTTCAAATTCAATTTGCTTTTGCTTAACGGTACGACCGCCAAGAGCTTGGTAAAATTGGCAAGCGGGGTTATCTGCCAAAACCCATACCAACATTGATTCTAATCCTGACTGGGATAATTTCTCTGCCATAGTCTTAACAAGGTTTCTTCCAATACCTTGTTTTTGATAAGCCTCCAGAATGTAGATAGCGTATAATTCTCCTTGGTAAATTGAGTCACTATTTCTTGCTAAACCACCATCAGCAAAAGCAATAATTTGTTTTGTATTGTTTTCAACCACATACACCCAATAATCTGCCTTTTCTACTGTGCTAATACTAAGCATATTAGTCCAGCGTTCTTTCCGCTTTTGGTAAGATAATCTAGCTATATAACTTTCCGGTATTATGCCTTGATAGGTAGTGCGCCAACTATCTACATGAACTCTAGCGATCGGGCGAAGCCTGGCAGCGAAGCCGATCGCTTCTGCATCTTCGTTCCTTAGCTTCTCGAATCATCATAGTTTTTATCCAGATAGATGTTTATGACAAAACGCGATCGCTTCATCAAGACAATCAGTTTGTTGGGGATATATAATCTGGGGTCTAGTAATAACAATTAATGGAACATCCAACTCTCTAGCAACTTCTCTTTTAATATCTTCTCCTCCTGCCCTTCCCGATGCTTTAGTTACTACCAGAGAAATTTGCCATTGCTGCCACAAAGCCCGTTCTAATTCTTTACTAAGAGGAGGACGAATAGCTATAATTTTATCGCTTGTAAAGCCCGCAGCGATCGCCATGGCTAAGGATTCTGGTTTAGGCAAAATCCTGGCAAAAAGTGTGGAGTTCTGATGGAAAGACTTAAATAAATGTAAATTCTGACAACCAATTGTGAGTAAAACTCTTTTCCCCGATAAATAATTTCCTTGTAAGAGGGCATCAAAACTATTTAATTCAATTACTGATAACTGACAACTGTTAACTGATAACTGAACGAAAGGACGTTCGTAACGCAAATAAGGAATGTGATGAACTTCAGCAGTGGAGATCGAATTTTGAGATACTTCTACTGCGTAGGGATGAGAAGCATCAAGTATAGCAACAATCCCTTCTTTTAGACAAAATTGCGCCATTGTCTCAATATCCATTCGCCCAACTTTAACCCTACACTCGGAACGATAAAGAGTTTTAGCAGTAGGACTGGCAACAGTAACGATAAAATCAAGACCAATGTGCGCGATCGCTTTAGCGATTAAGACACTTTCTGTTGTGCCTCCAATTAACCAAATCTTACCTTGCTCTTTCCCATCTTCCTCGTTTTTCTCATCTTGTTGGAGCCGACAAAGTTATCTTCCTTTAAGAGCTTTACGAAAATTCTGACGATAAGACTTATTAGCTGCAATCAGAACAGGCCATAGTAGAGATAAAATTATTTTATTGGGTAGGCTAGGAGTAAACTTCGTTCTGCCAAATCCTTTCCAAAATTTCCAGATTCCGCCTACATATGTTACTAATAAGACAATTACAATGAATTGATGCATAAATTCTGTAATTTGTGTAGTTTACGGATAAATTTAGACTAAATGAAGCGGTTTCTATTTTTGGCTCCAAGTTAGTATAGCGTGGTTGTTGCCTAAATCTATTATATTGAAATAGATCGTCATTGGTAAAAGTTTTGTTTAAGGTGGAAAGAGCGATGGCTCTATTATGAATTTTGTTTAGATACTAAACTTAATTGTTTAAAAAAGCGCAAATATAAAGACAATATAAATAAAGCGTTACATCTAATTATCCCTAAAGTTCACAATTAAAATAAGGAGGAATTATGCGTGCAGTGCTAATGGCTGGAGGTTCGGGAACTAGACTAAGACCTCTAACCTGCGATCTGCCCAAACCAATGGTGCCGATACTTAACCGTCCCATTGCCGAGCATATTATTAATTTACTAAAGCGAAATAATATCAAAGAAATTATTGCTACCCTCCATTATTTACCTGATGTAATGCGAGATTACTTTCAAGATGGAAGTGATTTTGACATTGAAATGACTTATGCAGTAGAAGAAGACCAACCTTTAGGTACGGCTGGTTGCGTTAAAAATATTCAACAGTGGCTAGATAGTACTTTTTTAGTAATTAGTGGAGACGGAATAACTGACTTTGATTTGCAAGCAGCGATCGAATTTCATAAGAAAAATCAATCTAAAGCCACGCTGGTGCTGACTCGCGTACCCAATCCCGTCGAATTCGGCGTAGTAATTACCGATGAGAATGGAAGAATTAATCGTTTTTTAGAAAAACCTTCTCTCAGTGAAATTTTTTCCGATACCGTCAATACGGGCACTTACATTCTCGAACCAGAAGTTTTAGATTACCTACCAGTTAATGAAGAATCTGATTTTTCCAAAGATTTGTTCCCTTTACTCTTAGCCAAAGGCGAACCAATGTACGGTTACATTGCTGACGGTTATTGGTGTGATGTAGGGCATCTAGAAGAGTATCGAGAAGCTCAATATGATGCCTTAAACAGAAAAGTCAAAATGGATTTTGCTTACACGGAAAAATCCCCAGGACTGTGGATAGGTTCTAATACTTATATCGATCCTACAGCAAAAATTGAGACTCCAGCTTTAATTGGGAATAATTGTCGGATTGGGGCAAGAGTGAAAATTGAAGCAGGTACTGTTATTGGCGATAACGTAACTATCGGTGCAGATGCCGACTTAAAACGTCCCATTATTTGGAATGGAGCAACTATCGGTGAAGAAGCTCATTTACGAGCTTGTACCATCGCTCGCGGTACTCGTATAGATAGAAGAGTGCAAGTCTTAGAAGGTGCGGTAGTCGGCCCTCTATCAACAGTAGGAGAAGAAGCTCAAATTGCTCCTGGGGTTAGAGTTTGGCCGAGTAAGAAAATTGAATCGGGAGCTATTCTCAATATTAATCTGATTTGGGGAAATACAGCGCAACGTAACCTCTTTGGTCAAAGGGGAGTATCGGGAATAGCTAACATTGATATCACACCAGAGTTTGCCGTTAAATTAGGCTCTTCTTATGGTTCGACTCTGAAACTAGGTTCGACAGTTCTAGTATCTCGCGATCAGCGTACTGTCTCGCGGATGGTAAGTCGCTCTTTGATTTCTGGTTTAATGTCGGCAGGAATTAATGTACAAAACCTAGAAGCAACAGCAATTCCTATTTCACGGACTATGACCACTACTTTAAGTGTAGTAGGTGGTATTCACGTTCGTTTATATCCCGATCGCCCTGACTATGTTTTAATCGAGTTTTTTGATAAACAAGGTATTAATATCTCTAAAGCAAAAGAGAAAAAAATTGAAGGAGCGTATTTTAAAGAAGACCTCCGTAGAGCGTCAATTCAAGAGATTGGGAATGTAGCTTATCCCGATCAAGTGATTGAAATCTACAGCCATACTTTTGAAATACATCTCAATGTTGAGGCAGTTCGTAATAGTTGTTCTAAGATTGTTATCGATTACGTTTATGCCGTATCGGGGGCAATCTTACCCCAATTATTGACTAAGTTTGGTTGCGATGCCGTAGTTCTCAATGCCAGTTTAAAACAAACCGCCCTCTCTACTACAGAAAAAGAGATTTTACTCAATCAGTTAGGACAGGTAGTAGAAGCACTTAAGGCTAGTTTAGGAGTACAAGTATCTGCTAACGGCGAGCAATTTATTTTAGTCGATGAGTCTGGTTTTCCGATTCGGGGTGAAACTCTTACTGCTTTGATGGTGAATACAATTTTAACTGCCAATCCTCGCAGTACTGTTGTAGTTCCAGTTGATGCCTCTAGTGCTGTAGAGCAAATTGCTCGTCGTCACGATGCTCAAGTCATCCGCACCAAAGCTAATCCTACTGCTTTGATGGAAGCATCTCAAGATAATCCTAATGTGGTCTTAGGAGGTAGTGGCGATATGGGTTTTATTTTCCCGCAATTACATCCAGGTTTTGATGCCATGTTTGGTATAGCTAAACTGATAGAAATGCTCACAATTCAAGAGCGATCGCTAGTGCAAATACGTACTGAGTTACCTAACGTCTGCCACAAAACTTATACTGTTCGTTGCCCCTGGAAAGTAAAAGGCTCATTGATGCGTTATCTGGTAGAAACTCATCCGACAGAAAATTTAGAATTAATTGATGGCGTTAAAATCATTAACCCGCAAAATGACAATTGGACGTTAATTTTGCCCGATGCAGGAGAACCATTAGTCCATATTTATGCTAATAGTGAAGACCGCGATTGGGTAGACAATATCTTGGCAGAATATCGCCAGCGTATACAAAAATTTATCGAGCAAGAACAAGGTTTAGTTAGAAGCGAACTTTAACAGTTAACAGTTATCAGTAAGTAAAATAGCTGGTAACTGTAGTCGAGAAAAACAGTACAATAGTTCTTGATAAGATAGATAATGGCAAACGGATAAATATATATTTATATAGGAGTACTAATTAAATGAATAGCTGTGTTTTGATGGCAGAGATAGTCAGTGAGCCACAATTACGTACTACTCAAGATAATCTTGATGTGACGGAAATGATCGTACGCTTTGATGGGCTGCGGGAGGAAGACCCTCCAGCTACTATAAAAGTTCTGGGTTGGGGTAACTTAGCTTCAAATATCAAAAATCAATATAATCAAGGCGATCGCGTTGTGATTGAAGGTCGCTTATCGATGAATACAATTGAAATGCAAGAAGGATACAAAGAAAAACGAGCAGAACTAGTGGCTTCTCGCATTTTTGTTCTTGGCGATCGGCTGACTCCTATGTCAGATTCAGGTCAAAATACTGGCTATTCTCCTGCTACAGTGACATCTATAGCCAATACGTCCATGAATTCACCAACTCCAGTCCAAATGGAGCGAATGTCGAGAGAAAAACCCAGTGTTTTGTCATCTCCTTCTTTCCAGTCATCAGAGAAAAAGACCGCTCGAGAATCTTCTTTTCCAGAAACAACTGCTACACCAGCAGATACTTCTGCTAGTCCAGATAATGCAGATTGGGACGAAATTCCGTTTTAATAACTATCGATCGAAGTCTAATCCCTCAGTTCTCGTAAAACATAACCAACACCTCGAACAGTTTGGATTAAGCGTTGTTCTTTTTCTGCTTCTAGTTTGAGGCGTAAGTAACGAACATAAACTTCAATAATATTAGAATCTCCCATAAAATCGTAGCCCCAGACCCTTTCTAAAATTTGTTCGCGGGTTAAAACTTGACGAGGATGAGAAATTAAATATTCGAGTAAATCGAACTCTTTAGCAGTTAATTCGATTAGGCGATCGCCTCGATAGACTTCTCTTGTACTACGATTTAGGCGTAGATCGCTAAATTGAAGTAAATCCGTATCTTCTTCTTGGGTACGGCGTAAATTAGCCCTGACTCTTGCCAATAATTCTTCAATACTAAAGGGTTTAATAATGTAATCATCTGCTCCCGCATCTAGTCCGGTAACGCGATCGCTTACTTCATCTTTGGCGGTTAACAGAATAATCGGTACTTTATCTCCCGTACTGCGTAAACGACGACAAATCTCAGGGCCCGAAATACCTGGTAACATCCAATCAAGCAAAATTAGATCTAGATTCATTGCCCTAGCATTAGCCAAACCTGTCAAACCATCTCGCGCAACTGTAACTTGGTACCCTTCGTACTCTAATTCTAATTTGATAAATTGAGCCAGTTTTGCTTCATCTTCTACAATCAAAATATGAGAATTCATCATAATTTACCTCAGGGATTATTTCTGCTTAGGTAGTCGAAGAGTATCAGAATTAATCGGCCCTAAAATTTTATTGAGTTCCCGTAGTTGTTCGGCAGTTCCCATACAAATTAAGGAATCTCCTTCAATAATTAGAGTATCTCCTGTCGGTCCGGCAATTAAATTACCATCAAAACGGCGGATAGCTAAAACTAATGCGCCAGATTGAGAACGTAAACTGGCTTCTCTGAGAGTTTTACCAACAAAAGGGCAAATTTGCGAGTCGATCCGAAATTCCTCTAGGTAGTAGGAACGTTCTGAACCAGAGAGAATACCATCAACAAAATCCATTACTTGGGGTCTTAAAGCTGCTGCTGCTAATCTTCTTCCACCAGTAATATAAGGGGAAATAACCGCATCTGCTCCTGCTCTTTGGAGTTTTGTTACGGCTTCTTCGTTACTAGCTCTAGCGATCGCCCGAATCTTAGGATTGAGAGTTTTAGCAGATAAAACAGTATAGAGATTTTCTGCGTCAGAAGGCAATGCGGTTACTAAACAAACAGCTTTATCGATTTTGGCACGCATTAAAGATTCGTCTAGGGTAGCATCTCCGAGAATTACGATATAACCTAACTGTTTAATTTCTTCTACTTCTTCGAGATTGTCATCAATAATCACAAAGGGAATCTTTTCCACGGCAAATTCGTGAGCAACATGACGACCGGTACGTCCAAACCCACAGACAATATAGTGTTTATCTAAAGACTCGATCAAACTGTTCTCCTGTCGAATTCTAATTCCTTCTTGAAAATAACCTTGTATGAGGGCTTCGGTAAATCGATTAACTATGTAACCAATGGTAATCAAACCCATTAAAATTAGACAAATAGTAAATAGGCGCGAACGCTCTCCTAAAGGCTGTACTTCAGAATAGCCTACGGTAGAGAGTGTAATAATGGTCATGTAGGCAGATTCTGACCAAGACCATTTTTCAACTAACCAATACCAAAGAGTACCAATTAAAAACACTCCTGCTAGGGCTACCACGCCAGCAATTAGCTGTTTTTGCAAACGTTCATATTTTTCTTTGAACGCAAAATTACGCATAGTCAATCAAAATATTAATCTGTTATTGTATTTAAACCAAAAATGAAAATTGCTTGATAATTTAACTAAATAAAGACTAAATTTGATTTAACTTTTAATCTTCCCCTACAGCAGCCATAATTCTGCTTGAGTTCCCCTATAAATGCTGAAATTTGTTAGGAGTAATTTGTGAGTCAATCAACCTTATTAAATAATTCTTCTGTTACATCTCCCTCCTCTATCGCTTTCGATCGAGATGAATTTAATCGTAGTGTAATGAATACTTACGGACGTTTTCCTCTCGCTATTACCAAGGGCGAAGGATGCCGTCTGTGGGATACAGAAGGAAAAGAGTATCTCGATTTTGTGGCGGGTATTGCTACTTGTACTCTCGGTCATGGTCATCCTGCCTTAGTAAAAACTGTAAGTGAGCAAATTAAAAAGCTGCATCACGTCTCTAATCTTTATTACATACCAGAACAAGGACAATTAGCACAGTGGCTGGTAGAGCATTCTTGTGCTGACAAAGTATTTTTCTGTAATTCTGGTGCAGAAGCTAATGAAGCAGCAATTAAGCTGGTAAGAAAGTACGCTCATACTGTCTTGGATTTTTTGGAACAACCAGTTATTCTCACTGCTAAATCCAGTTTTCATGGTCGTACCCTGGCAACGATAACAGCAACAGGACAACCCAAATACCAAAAACACTTTGAGCCTCTAGTAGATGGTTTTGCCTATGTTCCTTATAACGATATTACTGCTATAGAAAACGCGATCGCCGATATCGATGAAGGAAATCGCCGTGTGGCAGCTATTATGATCGAACCCCTGCAAGGAGAAGGAGGAGTTCGCCCGGGAGAATTAGAATATTTCTTACGTTTGCGGAAAATTTGCGATGAAAATAACATTTTGCTGGTATTTGATGAAGTACAAGTAGGTGTAGGACGGACAGGTAAATTGTGGGGTTATGAAAATTTAGGTGTAGAACCAGATATTTTTACCAGTGCTAAGGGTTTAGCTGGTGGTATTCCCATTGGTGCAATGCTGTGCAAAGATTTTTGTGCTGTTTTTGAACCGGGTAATCATGCTAGTACTTTTGGTGGTAATCCCTTTGTTTGTGCCTCTGCTTTAACTGTACTGCAAACTATAGAAACAGAAGGACTTCTACAGAATGTTCAAGCAAGAGGAGAACAACTAAGAGTAAAATTAAGAGCGCTCGCCAACCAATATCCCCATATATTTACTGAGGTAAGAGGTTGGGGTTTAATTAATGGGATAGAAATATCAGCAGATGTAGAACTTACTTCGATCGATATAATTAAAGCTGTTATGGAAGAAGGTTTATTGCTTGCCCCGGCGGGGACTAAAGTTTTACGCTTTGTTCCTCCTCTAATTGTTTCTGAAGCTGAAGTAGATCGGGCAACTCAAATTTTAGAAAAAGTAATGGAAACATTAAGTTAAATATAGTTTTATTGCCCAACAGTGACAATTGTCAAACTGTTCTACCATCAGTTTAGATTATTCTTAGTATCAGTGATAATACTGTCTATACGATGTGAGAAGTGAACGACTAGGATTAACTTTTGGAAATGAAACATGGTAGGGCTTCCAAAAGTTCTACTCCTAGTTAGTTAGTTTTATGGAGTTGAATTTGTTTTTGCTAATGGTATCGATCGTGCTAATTACTCTTTGAATAAATATTGTTGAGTGCTGTAATCAATCCTGATACTCTTAGCTTGCTGGATTTTGAGTTGAATATGACTAAAATAACTTAGCTCTTACGTTTTTGTTAAAAGCTAGTAAAGTTAAATGTCCAACTAAAATTAATAAATCTCTTTCTAGCCCTGCAACGTTGTTAATATCGGCTAAAAATTTGGGCAATTGAACAGTAAAGATCGCCCCGGTAATAATAAATAATAAAACTAAATTGGTAATTTTCCAGTAACGACCAAAGAGAAGCAATATACTCGCAACGACTTCTACCATACCGGTAATAGGACCAAGAAAACCAGGCAGTCCAAAACCAACAAACTTGGCTGTTGCCATTGACCAAAAAATTGCTTTTGGTAGACCATGATAGAGGAAAATCGCTACTAGTAAAATGCGTAAAATTAATAAAGCGTAAGTTGGGAACTTATTGCCAGCAAAAGTAGTATTCATAATTTGATTCTCTAAAATTGTTAGTTGTAAGTCAATCAGCTTGAGGCTTAAATTTCAGTCGATACTTGTTACAAACTTGGGTACTACTAAAATTAATCGCACAGGGCGATCGCCTGTAAAATAGTTATAAAACCAAGTCAATAAAATCATTAAACGATTGCGCCAGTCAGGAAAATAAATCAGATGAACAGCTAACCAGAAAAACCAGGGTAAAAAACCAGTAAGTTTAAAAATTCCAATTTGCCCTACTCCTGAATAGCAGCCAATAATAGCTAATCTGCCTTTATTAAAATAATTAAAAGGTGTAATTGTTTTTCCTTGCAGTTGTTTTCTAATCGCCCGAGCGACATATACTCCTTGTTGCAAAGCTTCTGGTGCTACTCCAGACAAAGACTTACCTTGACAATTAACTTTAGCTAAGTCGCCAATAGCAAAAACCTCTGGATATTCAGCAATTTGAAGAGTTGGTAAAACAATTATTTTTCCTTGTTTTCCCTTGGGAATAAAAGGAAAGCTTTTAGGAATTGCTGCTTTTACTCCTACCGCCCAAATCACAGTAGAGCTAGGTATCCAAGTACCATCATCAAGTTCAATACCATCCGCAGTGACTTGAGAAGCCTTAGATTGCAACATCACCTTTACTCCCAGGCGACGTAGTCTCTTAACGGTATAGTCCCCTAAAGATTTAGTCAATTCTGCCAGCAAGCGATCGCCAGACTGGATTAAAATTATAGTAATTTCATAGGGATTTATGTTGGGGTAATCTCTAGGCAATACATTGGTTACTAACTCTGTTAAAGCTCCTGCTAACTCTACGCCTGTAGCCCCACCACCAACAAGAGAAATAGTCAGTAATTGCTTGCGTTTTTGCCAATTTGTTTCGGTTGCTGCTTGCTCAAAACAAGATAAAAGATGATGACGAAGATTAATAGCATGGGAGAGAGTTTTTAAAGGAAAAGCATCACTTTTTGCTCCTGGAATTCCCCAAAACTGACACTGAGTGCCTGTAGCTAAAACTAAAAAATCATAATTGAGAATGTGGTTATGAGTTTTAATTTCCCGAGCGACAAAATCTATTTGTTGAACTTCTGCTTGCAGAAAATGAACATTATTAGCTTGCCGTAAGAGAGTGCGGACAGGTACGGTTACCTGTTCGGGGGATAACTGTGCTGTTGCCACCTGATACAATAAGGGCGTAAAAGTATGATAATTATGGCGATCGATTAAAGTAACTTCTACTTCTGTGGTGGCTAAAGATTGGGCTGCTTGTAAGCCTCCAAAACCAGCTCCGATAATAATTACATGAGGAAGTTTTTTCATTCAGTTCAGGCTTAATTCAGAGAGAATAGGAACCAGTCAAAATAGGATTACCTTGTGGTTGTGCCGTATTTGCCTCAGGCTCAACTGTTACTAATAAGGAATTAGCGTCGTTTAAAGCATCATTAGATAATTTCAGATGAATAGTACCTTTTTCATCGGGAGTAAAATTAGCACAGCCAGTTGTTTTACCTTGAGATACTGCCCACAAGCGGTATACCTGTTTTCCTGATAAGGGTTCTAGATTCTGTAAAGCTAAGATAGCTTTTTTTTCTTCAGGAACTATAAACAAACTTCCTGATGCCTTAGGTAATTTGTCTAATCCTTTAAAAGAAACTAGACGATTATTTGGTTGACGCAGTAGAACAATTAGTTCTTGATGCTGTTGTAATCGATCGTTAGTATTAGCAAGTTGTTGTCGCAAACCCTGATTATTGATTCCTAACCACAGAGTAGTTAAAGCAGTAACAGCACTAACAATCCAACCTAAGCGATTAAAGTTATGAGATCGATCGACCCTTGGTCGAGCTTTAGCTAATATTTTGTCCCTTAAGTAAGAGTTAGGGATATTTTCTGGCAAACTATAAGGTATTAGGGTTAAAGTTGCCTCTAATTGTTTGATTTTCTCTCTTAATTGCGGATTGACAGCTAACTGCTCATTAAGCCAAGCAAGTTCTACTTCATCAAGATTTCCGAGAACATATCCTGCTAATATTTCGTTTAGTTGTTGAGGGTCATGGTTGCTAGTCATTAATTTAATTAACTAAATTTTGTAGATTTTTTCTGAGTTTTAATAATCCTCGGCGACTGTAAGTTTTTACTGTTCCCAAAGGCAGATTTAGACGTTCGGCAATTTCCGATTGGCTCAATCCTTCGTAGTACGATAGTTCTAGAACTTGACGCTGATTAGGAGATAAATATTCAAGGGCATTTCTAACTTGATTTGCTCGCTCATCTATAGTTGCTCTTTCCAGAGGACTAGCATAGTTTTGTTTGCTAATTAAGTCTTTCATTTTGCCTCTATTAAGAAAAAATCTGCCTTGATAACGCTTTGAACGTAAACAATCGATAGTACGCGATCGCGTTAACATCATTAAATAGGTATAAAATGAACCCCTTTGAGGGTTATAGTTAGGTTTTTTCTGAAGACTGATAAAAATCTCTTGAGTTAGATCCTCTGCTTCTTGGGAATTATTTAACATCCGATATATCAGACGGTAAACTAACAATCCATAGCGATCGTAAATCACTCCCAAGGCATCTACATTTCCCTTTTGAAACAACTCAAAAATCTCTTCATCAGTTTTTTGAGGATTTAGATTTGTATTACCTGATGGCAATAAATCACGATATTCTAAATTCACAGTCTTGTCTGTGTGATTATGTTTGTTTATTTATACGAACAAACTTTTAATTTGGATTCACTTTTCATGATTACGAATAAACTTCTGATTTACTCGTGATTTACTCGATCGATCGCATCAATTTGATTTGAGTAGACTTATCACTGGCTTTTTGGTTGATACAGCCTGCTCAATAATATTAACAGCGTGATTTACCCCTTTAGTATGGCGAATAGCCTCTTGCAGAAGGACTGCGTTTTGTTTGTAAGATGGTTCTTTCAAGACTCGTTCGACAGTCTCTCTCATAATTTCTACACTTAAACGAGAGAGTTTTACTATTTCACCTACTCCTGTCCAAGCAATCCTTGCTGCTACTCCTGGTTGATCGTCAGTGACAGGAATAGCAACCATCGGCACGCCATAGCTTAGTGATTCTAAGGTTGTATTGAGTCCAGCATGAGTTATATTGAGGCTGGCTTTTTGTAACAGTTCTAATTGAGGAGCGTATTTCACGACTAGAGAATTTTCAGGCAAATTTGGTAAGAGTTTCGGATCGAGTCCACCACCAAGAGAAATAACCAATTGAACATCCATATCTGCACAAGCTTTGGCGATGATCTCGAAAACATTAGCTCGGCGATTTTGTAGCGTTCCCATAGAAGCGTAAACTAACGGTTTATTATTTAATTTTTCCCAGGGGAATGCTATAGATGGTCTTTTAATAGAAGTATGAAATGACCCTGTGAAATGAAAATGTGGAGGAAGCTGACGGGGAAATTCTAATTCGGAAATGTGGCGAGTAATCATAGCGAGTTGAGAAAAAATATCGTTGGGGTGTGAGTAGGCTGGTAGATTCCACAAAGAGCGATAATGAGAAATGACTTGCCAAACTGGTGAAGAGATATAGTTTAATAAGCCATAAGCCATACGATTGCGAAGTGAATTCCACCAGACCCGATTGTATTGCCAAGTCGTCATAATTGGTGGAATATTTAAGTCTTGGTAGAAAGGTAATATACAGAACACGGTTATATAAGGAAGATTGAGATACTCGGCGATCGTTCCTCCTTCAAAAACAGATGAGTCTACTAACAGCGCATCAATGCCTTGTTCTTTGATAATTTTTGGAGCTTTCTGAAGTCGAGTTTCTGCTATTAATGCAAATTTTTGTAGGGTATCCCGTATGTCTTTTAAACTATCGATTTTCTCTAAAATTGCCAATGTGTTTTGTCTGGGAATGATTTTGTCTCGATCGATGGGAGAGTAAACTTCACTGAAATTAAAACCTGCTGTATGTACTGGGATTTGAGCCTCTGGATTAGTTAAAAAAGTAACATTATGTCCGCGTCGTTTGAGTTCACTACCAAGAGGAAACATGGTGTTTAAGTGACCAGTCGCTGCTAAAGAGAGAATGCCAAAGTGAGTCATATTTTTAATTTCCTAAATAATCTCCAGAGAGAACTATCAACGGGTCATCAAAATAATTCCTGTAAAAATGAAACCTGTTGCCATAATCTGATTAAGTGTCAAACGCTCGTCAAATATCCAATAAGATAAGAACGCGATTATCAGGAATGACATACCCTGAGATACAGGAGTCAAAACAGAAACAGGAAGTTTCTCTAATGCTTTAGTACCTAAAAGCATTCCTGTGCTGTAAACAACAAGTGCGCTGATAAACCAAAAAGAAAAAATGCTTTCAAGAAAATTAGAATTATTGGTTACTAGACGCGATTGTTTGAGAAGTGTCGTGCCAATACCGTTGCAGAAAGCAGACAGAAAGACCAGCAACCAAGATTGTTGGCAAAATTGAATCATTGGTCTTTATCTATAGTTGGTAATAATTCGTTTATCAATGCCTGCAAAGCTCGCTCCAACATTTGTTGTGGTAATACTCCTGAATAGTTGAAGTAACCCATAAGTTCTAGCCCGATATGACCGTGAACTGTTGCCCAAATTACACGAGCAATTTCCCAAGCTTTATCTTCAACTTCCTGTTCGCCAGTAATGCTATCTCGAATAGCTTGGACTAGGAGTTCGAGACTTTCTTGACCTAATTTTAAGTAGGCTTCACTAGGTGTATATTCAGGAATTACTTTTAGAAACATGATTGAGTAGTAGGTTTGATTCCCTAAAGCAAAACCTCGATAAGCAAGACATAAAGCATAAATATAGTTTTTCAAGTTGCCTGGATGAGAAACGGCTTCTAAAGACTGCCGTAAAATATCGCAGCCTCTTAGATAAAGTTCGTCTATTAAACCCTGTTTGTTGCTAAACATAGTGTAAAGAACTGTAGTCGAGCATCCTACTGTGTCAGCAATTCGACGCATTGTTAAAGCATTAGGACCTTCCTGTACAAGAAGACTGCTAGCATCATCCAAAATTCCTTGGCGTAGCTTTTGCTGATGCTGTTTCTGAGCTACACGAAAATTTGTAACCTTATTAGTTTCCATAACAGCGTTATTATCAATAACACTGTTATAGTGAATTTTTATAAAAACTTCAACACAAAAGTCAGACGCTATTTAAAAGCAACGCATAATCACAATATCGATCGCCTTTACACTTATTTAATTAAATTCTCTACTTCTGGGAAACTCTTGAATATCCCATAGTTAGACGCTAAACTCGGCTAAAATGTAGTCTTGCAACTGCAATAATTTTAGTAGTGACAATTGTGCAGCGATCGCTAAAACCTTTAATCTCTTTGATAAATTTGGAAGTAAACTCTTGGGCTTTAGAAGCTCGTCTTTTACATTGGTTGACTTTAATTTGGCTTTTTATTGGCTTAGTCACTCTAGTCTCTGCTTCCTATCCTGAAGGCATAATTAACAACAACGACGGATTTTATTTATTGAAACGGCAATTAGTAGGGGTAGCTGTAGGTTTTGCTGGCTTTTATATTTTGGTACGTAAACCCCTCAAAAAAACTTTAAAAATTTCCCCCTGGCTAGTTTTAATTTTCTTGCTGCTAATTATGCTTACTTTAGTACCTGGTTTGGGTAAAACTACAATGGGGGCGAGTCGTTGGATTGCTATTGGCCCTTTTTCTCTGCAACCTTCAGAATTAATTAAACCATTTTTGATCTTGCAAGCAGCTTATTTATTTGCCAAGTGGAAAAAGTTAAATAATAGTGTTCGTTGGATGTGGTTAATTGTTTTTGCTTTAGTTTTACTAGGAATTTTAAAACAGCCTAATTTAAGTACAACGGCTTTGTGTGGCATGACTTTATGGTTAATTGCTGTTGCTGCGGAATTACCTTGGAATCAATTGCTGATAACTTCTATTGGTGGTTTGAGTCTAGCAATATTTAGTATTCGTCTCAATCCGTATCAGTGGGATCGCATTGTTTTCTTTCTTAACCCCTGGCAAGATTATCAGGGTAAAGGATATCAATTAATTCAAAGTTTACTCGCGATCGCGTCGGGAGGATTTTCTGGGACGGGATTTGGACTATCTCAACAAAAATTATCTTATTTACCTATTCGTTCTACCGATTTTATCTTTGCCGTCTATGCCGAAGAATTTGGTTTAATTGGTTGTTTATTGCTATTATTGCTCATAATTGGCTATGGAACTTTGGCTTTACGAGTAGCTATAAAATCTCGCCATCCTATCTCCAGATTAATAGCCATTGGTGTAATGGTGTTGATGGTAGGACAATCGCTGATTAATATTGGTGTAGCAGTAGGGTCTTTACCCACAACAGGCTTACCCTTACCTTTTTTCAGCTATGGTACTAACTCCATGATTGCTAGTTTACTATTAGCAGGATTATTAATTAGGGTAGCTAGAGAAAACAGTCAAGCAGAAGTGATTAGTTTAACCAAATAATTAGATATGTTCTTCTCACTGATGACTGTTAACTGCTAACTGTTAAAAGCCAGGGGGAATAAGTACGCGATCGACAGGTACTACAACTCCATTGCTAGCGGGTAGGGGATCGCTGAGAATTGCATCATTAAGCTTTACGCCAAATTTATTGCCAACAGGAAAACCAGTAATAGTGACAGAGCTACCTAATAACGTGTCTACCCGACCACGTTTAATATCTTCATCTTGAATTGTGTTGGCGATAATATGATATTTGAGCAATTTACTCAGATTTTCGGGTTGAAGCAGCTTGGTACGAACATTGGAGGGTAAAGCCTGAAAAGCTTTATCCGTGGGCGCAAGAAAAGTTACTTTGTCTTGTTTGAGAGCGCTTAGAGTAGAATCGTTTCTCAATAAAAAAGTAACAATTTCAAAATCATCATTCATTGCCAGCATACTGATGACATCGGGATTGTCTTCCGATTGATAAAAATTAGCCACAGGATTAAAAAAACTGGCAGGAAAATGATAGAACTCCTGAGCTTTAATTGGTTTATTGAGCCCAATTAAGCTCATACCGAGAGTAATACCGATCGCAAGTTTTGGTAGTATATTTTGCCGTTTCATTAGTTTAGCCTATACAAGTAAATGGATTTAGATCTACAAGCCATATATAATATATGTTAAGCTCGAGCGTATATATACAATTATATTATTTTAGAAATTTAAAAAAAATAAACAGAGAGGTTTAGATATATACTTATATCTAATCCATACTCCTCACTCAATCGATAAAGCATAATTAAGATAAATACTATTTAAAATTTAGATGGATTATTCTAGCTAGGATAAATCATGCTTTATCCAAAACGGAATTAACCAAATTCCGTCAATGCAGGTTACAATCTCGAAACAAGAATGCACAATCCTGGCAAGATCGTTGGCGAACGCTATCAAATTCTACGACAGTTAGGTAGAGGAGGATTTGGGCAAACTTATCTGGCACAAGATATCCAAACGCCAGGAAGTCCAAGATGCGTTATCAAACAACTAAAACCTAAATTAACTCAACCTCAAGCCTGGCAAGAAGCAAAAAAAAGGTTTGTCAAAGAAGCCTCTGTACAGCAAAGATTAGGCAATCATACTCAAATACCTCAGATTTTGGCTCATTTTACTGAGGAACAGGAGTTTTATTTGGTTCAGGAATTTATTGATGGTGAAGAATTACGAGAAATAATTCAAAAACAGCTTTTCAATGAAACCGAGGTTATTGCTCTGTTACAAGATATCCTGCGAGTATTAATTTTTGTTCACAAAAATGATGTAATTCATCGCGATATAAAGCCTTCCAACATAATTCGCCGTTACAGTGATGAAAAATTCGTTTTAATTGATTTTGGTGCGGTTAAAGAAATTGATACTCTTATAACTGACGAACAGGGAAATACTATCCTAACCCAAACAATAGGTACTCGCGGGTTTATGCCCCCAGAACAAATTAGGGGAAGACCTAATTTTAGTAGCGATCTTTACGCTTTAGGACAAACAGCGATTTATGCTCTTACCGGACAGTCTCCCTTATCTTGGGAAGAGGATGAAGACGGAGGACAAACAAGCTGGCAAAATTACTGTCAAATTAGCTCGAAGCTAGCAAATATTATTAATAAAATGATAGCCACGAAAGTAGTAGAACGCTATCATTCAGCTATAGAGGTTATCTATGAGCTTCAGCCTCTAATTAGAATAGGACACGTTATAGGAGAACGCTATCGCTTAATTCGTTATTTAGGTGGAAAATCGGGTATTTACACTTATTTAGCCGATAATCTTTGGCGTAAATACCAATCTCCTTGCATTCTCAAACAAATCAAATTACACAGTGGCGACCCAAGTAATTTACAAGCAGCAGAACGTCGTTTTTCCAGCGAATTACCAATTTTAGAAAGATTGGGCTACCACGATCAAATTCCTCAACTCTGGGATCATTTTGAAGCAAATGAAGAATTTTATCTGGTTCAAGAGTATATTAATGGAGAAAGCTTAGAGCAAAAGCTCAAGCACAATTTTCGTTTGAGTGAAGAAGTAATAATTAATTTACTACAAAATACCCTGTCAGTATTAGCCTTTATTCATAAGCATCGAGTCATTCACCGCAATATTAAACCCTCTAACTTAATAATTCGTTATACTGATGAAAAAGTGGTTTTAATTGATTTTGGCGTACTCAAAGAAATTGCGTCTCTAACCGCAGCTACTACTTTTGAACCACTAACAACAACAGAAGGCTACATACCACCAGAGCAAATTGCTGGCAGACCGAATATCAGTAGCGATCTTTATGCTTTGGGTATCACAGCCATTCAGGGGTTAACAGGTAAACACCCCGATGACTTACCGAGAAATGAACAAACAGGAGAAATAATTTGGCGTGAAGGATTAGAAGTTAATCGCAAATTAGCCAAAATTCTAGATAAGATGATCTCTCTAGATGTAGGTAAACGTTACCAATCTGCTGAGTTAATTATGGGGGAACTTAGCAAACTCAGTCCTCACTCTACTAGTTATATTCCACCGATCGAGCCTAGTAGTTATAGTGAGGGGAGAATTAGTTATTCTACTCAAACAAGTGGTTTGGCTCGCTCTAACCTAGTTGGAGACAAAAAAATTGAAAAGATTCATATCGCGATCGCCATCGCGGGTATGTTATCTCTAATTGCTAGCTTAGAGTTTTTCTCTCCTACGATAAGACCTCTTTACCACTGGTATAGGGGTAAGCAAGTATTAACTGAAAATCCAGAAACTGCCCTAAAAAGATTCCAAATAGCTATTGATATTCAACCCAAACAAGCTCGTGCTTGGAAAGGAAGAGGAGATGCTCTTTATAGTTTAGAGCGTTTTCCCGAAGCTCTAGCAGCCTATGAAGAAGCAATTCAATTAAATCCTGATAATTCTCAGGCTTGGAAAGGAAGAGGAGATGCTCTTTATCGTTTAGAACGTTTTACGGCAGCTTTGGCAGCATACGAAAAAGCATTAAAATTAGAACCAGCTAATGCAGCCACTCTCAATCGTAAAGGTAGAGCATTATATCAACTGGAACTCTATCAATCTGCTTTTTTAGCTCAAGAGGAAGCAATTGCGATTGAACCAAATAACGCTCAATATTTAAGCGATTTTGGAACTTCGTTAATCGGATTGGGTAAATACGAAGACGCTTTGGCTGCCTACAATAAAGCTCAAGTAATGGAACCTTTAGACCCTAAATTATGGCAAAATAAGGCTTTAGCTTTACAATACCTCGGTCGCCCTCAAGAAGCAAATCGGGTTTACCAAGAAGCAGTTAGAACCTACGATAAAGTTTTAAAACAAAAACCAAATAACACCATTGCCTGGATCGATCGAGGTAATGTACTAAGTAAGTTAAGGCGGACTGAAGAAGCTGTTGCTTCCTATCAGCAAGCAATCAAAATTAAACCAGATTCTCATTTAGCCTGGGTAGGTAAGGGTAATGCCTTATTCACCCTGGGTAGACATCAAGAAGCTTTATACGCTTTAGAAAAAGCCCTAGAGATTAAACCAGATTCTTATCTTACTTGGCACAATAAAGGCTCTTTATTGAGAGATGGATTAAAAGATGTATTGGCAGCAGTCAACTCTTACGATCGAGCGATCGCTCTTAATCCTAACTTTTATCCCGCTTGGCGCGATCGAGGTTTTGCTCTGATTCAAAATAAGCAATATTCTGAAGCGATCAAATCATTTAGACGGGCATTTACGCTCAAACCTCAAGATTACAAAACCTGGGTCGGTCAGGGTATTGCCCTTTCTTCTCTTGGTAGATTCGATGAAGCCTTAGCTGCTTTTGAACGCGCTCAAGAAATTCAACCTAAAGACCCCTTTGTGTGGATGAATAAAGGGACAGCTTTAGAAAAAGGACAAAGATACAAAGAAGCTTGTGATGCTTATCGGCAAGTTATAAAAATTGCTCCTAGTTTTCCTGGTGCAATTCAAGCAATGGCAAGATTGGGCTGTCGGAGAAATTAAGGTTAGTGGTTAGCAGAAAATGAGATATTTTATTGTTTTTTGCTAGAAGCTAGTTTATCTGCCCAGCGAGTAGTTTCGGGTAGACGGTATTTAGTCAAACAACCCATGACATAATCGATCGCGGTGGGTAAGCTAATACGATGACCGATAGATACATAAATTGGTTTAACATTGGTGCGCGATCGTAAAACTACACCAATAGTCTCTCCTTGGTGAATTAGAGGTTGCCATTGTCCTTTTTCAGGAGATAGTTCTTGATGTTCGCCTATAAATCGGGATTTAGCTACCCCAATAGTCGGTAAATCGAGTAAAACTCCTAAATGGCAAGCCAAGCCAAAACGACGGGGATGAGCGAGTCCCTGTCCATCACATAATATGAGGTCTGGTGTAGTTTGCACTTGTTCTAAAGCTGCTAAGATTGCCGGAATTTCCCTAAAGGAGAGATAGCCTGGAATATAAGGAAAGGTTGTTGGTAGACGAGCAGAAGTTGTTTCGACTAGTTTTAGATCGGGATAACTCAATACGGCTACGGCTGCTTTAGTGATAGCATAATTGTTCTCAAAGCCTACATCCACTCCAGCAACATAGTTTACTGTTCCTATCTTGTCTTCGGTAATTACTTTTGTTCTCAGTTTTGTTTGGATTAATTTAGCCTCGGCTATATTGTTTGCCCAAGGGTGAGGAGTATTTATTTTCATCTACCAATTATAGTCATTCCAGATAAAAACTAAGTGAATAACAGAAGTTTTTAGCTTAATGCGCGAGAAGCCTCACGCTATAAATCTTTGTCTTGATGCGCTTGCGTCCTCTGAGGAAACCTTAGAGGCGGTGGCACCGCTTTTAGCGTTGAGATGAATCGCGCTAAATATGATAAAATGTTCTTCATGTTAACCATGAACTACACCTATCGATTGTACCCAAACCAAAACCAGCAAATATTAATGCTGGAATGGCTAGAGACGTGCCGACGACTTTACAATCATTGTCTGCGCGATCTCAAAGATTGGATGCACGCTCGAAAGTGTAGTGTTTTTTCTTGCTCTCTCAATCGGGAATATATCATGTCTCCCGATATTCCTTTCCCCAGTTACTTGGAACAAAAGCGACAGCTTACCCAATGGAAAAAAACTAATCCTTGGTATAAAGCGGTTCATTCTCAAGTTACTCAAGATGTAGTCAAGAGGATGCACAATACTTGGGAAGCTTTTAAAGCTAGAGGATATGGATTTCCCAGGTACAAGAAATACGGTCAATTCCGCAGCTTCTTGTTTCCACAGTTTAAGAGTAATCCAATAGATGGCAATTACATCAAACTTCCTACCTTCGGACAAGTAGCGATAAACGTTCATCGACCGATACCAGAAGGATTTAAGGTCAAGGGAGTAAGAATAGTATCTCGTGCGAGAGGAACAATTTGGTATGCAATAGTTACAATACAGTGCGATGTTAATGTTCCCGACCCAATACCATCAGGTAGAGGAATAGGAATTGATATTGGACTAGAATCGTATTTGGTAGCGAGTAACAACTTCCGAGTTCGACCTGCCCGATTTTTTCGAGATTTGCAAAGTCAGTTGAAATCACTACAGCGCAAGGTGTCTCGCAAAAAGAAGAAAAGTAAGAACTGGGAGAAAGCACAGTTAAAAGTTGCTCGACTTCATCACAAAATTTCTAATTCTCGGAAGAATTTTCATTTTCAGACGAGCCATCAGCTTTGTGACCAAGCAGATATGATATTTGCTGAAGATATCGACTTTCGAGTGTCCGCTAAAGGTTTTCTTGGAAAGCAAATGCTCGATGGCGGTTTTGGTCAATTTCGACAGCTACTGTCTTGGGTCTGTTGGAAGCGAGGCAAATACTTTGCTCAAGTAGACCATAAATACACTAGTCAGATTTGTCCGAAGTGCAGTACTCATACAGGTAAGAAAGAGCTATCCCAACGGCTTCATACCTGCCCTGAATGCAGCTACCAAACCACACGCGACCATGCAAGTGCTGAAGTAATTCTCAACCGAGGACTAGAATCGATAGTACCCGTGGACTGCGGGGAAAGGAAACTGTCTGGTAATGGCGTACTGTCGGGGGTCTTGTATCTAGATAAGTGCCGATCCAGAAACATCTCAGCGCGAGTTGAGAAGCCAACGCCATAAACTTGTTTTGGCGTTGGGAGAAGTCACCGAGCATAGTCTGGAAAATTACTAAAATTATCTTTTAGGATGTTTTCTCCCAAAATAAGACCTGTATCAGTACCGTAAAAAATTTCTCTGCGAAATAATCCTCCATCAATTCGATTAGAAAGAACGATGGCTAAAGTTTTATTGGGATCGTCATACTTGAGAAAAATAGCATTTTGTGAATCAGTTGCACCGTCATGGCTAATTATTGTTCCGTATTCAGGTGACTTTTCAATTACCCACCCGTAACCGTAGTAGCTTTCATCCTCATTATTTTCTTTAATGTAGGGCGTAAATAGTTTTGTAGTGGATTTTTGAGAAAGAATTAGGTTATTTTCTAGGGCAGTATTCCATAAATACAGATCTTCTACTGTAGTCAAAACACCACCAAAACCTAGCAATCCCCAATAGGGACCCGATCTGGTTGCAGCAGAGCCAAAGTCTTTGTGATTATTATATCCGTGGGCAACAGTCATTTCTTTCCATCGAGGATCGTTATAAAAGCCTGTATGAATCATTCCTACAGGATTGAATAAATGCTCTTGCTTCTTTTCGGCTAGTTTTTACAAAATCGCCTTGATAGACATAAGGTGGTAAACCAGATGAATGAGTTAACAGTTGATGTAAAGTAATATCAGCTTTATCTGAGGGAACATTATCAAAAAAATTAGCCAAAGTATCCGTAACTTGTAGTTTTCCCTGTTCTTCTAGATGCACTATGGCTGCTGCGGTGAATTGTTTGGAAAGCGAACCTGTATCGAAAACAGTTTCAGATGTGATGGGAATATATTTTTTTCGATCGGCTAAACCATACCCATTTTTAAAAATTACTTCGCCATTTTGAGCTATAAGCACTGCACCAGAAAATCCAGCTTCTTCAAGGCGATCGAGATAAGATTGAATCTGGGATTCAAGTTGGTTAGCGGGACTTTGACAAAAAACTAGGTTCAAAAAGGGGTGAAAGCCTGATATATTAATGGTTTAACCTCAAAATAGCTAAATCCTTAATATATCTGGGTTTCAGGCGAATTTACCTCTTCGAGGTAAATTCGGCGTCT
>JASJDJ010000075.1 GCA_030065635.1 Xenococcaceae cyanobacterium MO_188.B32 | reverse complement strand
GCACCAATTATAGGGCGTGACCAGCGATGAATCCAGGGAACAGAACGTCGACGGCGCATAATTAACTACTAAAAAAATTACAAATTTTATAACTAAATAATAAATTTGACTTCCATCTTAGCTTCATTTAGTTATTTTGACGGAAGAAACTGATTTGTGTTTCTCTTTTGTTTTTACCGTTTGTCTTGCTGCTTCGACAAATTGAGATACGCGAATGGGATCGATGGTTTCTTCGACTTTGCCTTTACGTTTTAGAGAACTAGCTACAATTACCCCATCGGCTGCTGGCATGAGTTGAGCAATGTTTTCCCAACTGGCTCCACTGCCGATAAACACTGGGGTGTCTTTAGCAGCAGCAGCAGCTAATTCTAAATCTTCTCTGGTAGGAGGACTTCCTGTTGCCCAACCAGAAAGAATAACAGCATCGGCTAAACCCCTTTCGATCGTATCTTGAACTGCGGTGGTTAAATTAGGTGTACCTAGAGGACGAGCGTGTTTGACCAAAACATCAGCTAAAATTCCTACTTCTGTCCCTAATTCTCGTCGATAGCGTAATAATTCATAAGCTTTTCCCTCAATTAGACCCTGGTCTGTTGCCATAATTCCCGTGAGTACATTCACGCGGATAAATTGCGCTTCTAAGCAACTAGCGATCGCCATGGCACTTCTGGCATCATTTCTCAGCACGTTAATACCCAAAGGTAACATAACCATTCCTTTGAGGCGGTCTACAATTAAGGTCATGGCACTAACTACCGCAGGATCGACCCGTTCTTTGGCAAAAGGAGCATCAAAAAAGTTTTCAATAATAATGCCATCTACGCCCCCTGCTGCTAAAGCCGTTGCTTCTTGTTCGGCCCTGGCAATTACTGCCTTGAGAGAACCTCCCCAACGAGGAGAGGTAGGTAAGGGTAACAGATGAACAACGCCAATAATAGGATTATTTGTCTTGAAAATTTGATATAAGTCCACTTATGTTTTCCTTACTTACAGCAAGCATTTTAAGTCATTTGTCAAAGACTATTATTATCCCAGACAAACCTGGGTACTAAAAAATAATTGGCCACAGAAATACTTTCTTCGGTAGCTAGCATCTAAGCTTACTAGGTTTATGGCGAGCGTATCTAAAAATTTTTGGCAAAATAAATTGGCTCAGAGTAATCTATCTGTTACAATGTCTTAACAATAAGCTTATAATTAAACTTGACATAAAGAAATAACTAACATAACTCAGTCAGAAATAATATCTTAAGGTTTAGTTTTAAATTCATCAAATTGAATACTGAACGAAACAGAGGGGTGCTATAGAGAAATAGTGACGCTCTGACAGGACAAGAGATATTTACTCTGATTCACCTTCTTAGTCAATTGTTCACTCTTATTACTATAAGTTTTTTAATTCAAGTATGGCACAAAAGCCAATCATCGCCGTTTCCCATCTCGGATGTGAAAAAAATCGTATAGATTCAGAACATATGCTTGGCTTACTAGCACAAGCAGGCTATCAAATAGATTCTAATGAAGAATTAGCAGACTATGTCATAGTCAATACTTGCAGTTTTATTCAAGCTGCTCGAGAGGAATCCGTACGTACTCTGGTAGAATTGGCAGAAGCTGATAAAAAAATAGTTATTGCTGGCTGCATGGCGCAGCACTTTCAATCAGAATTATTGGCAGAATTGCCAGAAGCAGTAGCCGTAGTTGGCAGTGCTGACTATCATAAAATAACAGAAGTAATAGAGCGAGCAGAAGCAGGGGAAAGAGTTGAAGAAATATCAGCTCGACCGACCTATATAGCGGACGAAACTCTTCCTCGTTACCGAACAACCACCGAAGGGGTCGCTTATTTGAGAATAGCAGAAGGTTGTGACTATAGTTGTGCATTTTGCATTATTCCTCATCTAAGAGGGAAACAGCGATCGCGCACTATAGAATCAATAGTAGCTGAAGCTCGAGAACTAGCTGACCAAGGAGTTCGAGAAATTATTTTGATCTCCCAAATAACCACTAATTATGGTGTAGACTTATATGGTAGGCCCAAATTAGCTGAATTACTCCCAGAATTGGGTAAAGTTGATGTTCCTTGGATTAGGATTCATTACGCTTACCCTACTGGCTTGACACCTCCAGTCATAGAAGCTATCAAAAATACACCTAACGTCCTTCCTTATCTGGATTTGCCTCTACAACATTCTCACCCAGAAATTTTAAAGAGGATGAATCGTCCCTGGCAAGGAAACGTAAACGATAGCATTATCGAACAGATTAAGGAAAACTTGCCAGAAGCAATTCTACGGACGACTTTCATCGTCGGCTTTCCTGAAGAAACAGAAGAACATTTTAATCATTTGGTTGAGTTTGTTAAACGTCATCAATTCGATCACGTAGGAGTGTTTACTTTCTCTCCCGAGAAGGAAACAACAGCTTACAGTATGTCCGGTCAAGTGCCAGAATCAGTTAAGCTAGCTCGCAGAAATGCTTTGATGGAAGTACAACAATCAATTGCAGCGCGAAAAAATCAAGCCTGTATAGGAACCAAAGTTGATGTTCTCATCGAACAAGAAAACCCCAACACGGGAGAACTAATTGGTCGCTCTGCACGCTTTGCTCCTGAAGTCGATGGCTTGGTTTATGTTCGTGGTGAAGCTTCTTTGGGGTCGATCGTGACTGTAGAAATCACATCGGCTGATATATATGATTTGTACGGAGAAGTATTATTGCCAACTACAAGTGCAGTTTAAATTTAACTAGATATATTTTGATTGGCGAGTAGTAATATACCTCGTTAAAGCGACCAAAATTGTTAAGTTTTTTAAAGAAAAATAGTAAATACCACCCAAAGAGTTACATATGACAACTAATTTCCATAACTTAGGATTATCTGAGGCTTGTGTAGAGCAATTAGAAAATCTTGGGTTTTCTCAACCCACTCAAATTCAACAACAAGCAATACCCTCTCTCTTAGAAGGACATGATGTTGTTGGGCAATCTCAAACTGGGACAGGAAAGACAGCAGCTTTTTCATTGCCGATGTTAGAGATGATCGACACTAGTAATAAAGCAGTGCAAGCTCTAATTTTGACACCCACTAGGGAATTAGCACAGCAAGTAGCCGAAGCAATTAAAGATTTCTCCTTCAATCGTAGACTCTATATCTTAACTGTTTGTGGTGGTCAATCCATCGAAAGACAAATACGCTCTTTGCAAAAAGGAGTACAGATTGTAGTTGGGACTCCAGGGCGAGTTATCGACTTATTAGAAAGAGGAAACTTAAAATTAGACCAACTGAGTCTAGCAGTATTAGATGAAGCCGACGAAATGCTTAGCATGGGCTTTATCGATGATGTGAAAAAAATTCTCAGACAGTCTTCTAAAGAAAGACAGACAGCCTGTTTCTCGGCTACTATGCCCAGAGAAATTCGCGATCTAATTAAGAACTTTCTTAAGTCTCCTGTTACTTTAACTGTCGAACAACCCAAAGCAGCACCAGCCAGGATCGATCAAAGTGTCTACATGGTGCCTAGGGGCTGGCAAAAAATTATGGCTCTACAACCCATTTTAGAAATAGAAGAGCCAGAATCAGCAATTATTTTCGTTCGCACTAAACGGACTGCCAGCGAATTAACCAATAAGCTACAAGAGGCAGGACATAGCGTCGATGAGTACCACGGCAATTTAAGTCAGGTACAAAGAGAAAGACTAGTCCGCCGTTTCCGAGAAGGAAAAATTCGCATGATTGTAGCAACTGATATTGCTGCTAGGGGTTTAGACGTAGAAAACCTATCTCATGTAATTAACTACGACTTACCAGATAACACGGAAACGTTTATTCATCGTATTGGTCGTACTGGTCGTGCGGGCAAAACAGGAACAGCGATCGCTTTAGTCCAACCAATGGATCGCCGTATGTTACGACAAATCGAGCGTCGTCTCCGTCAGAGGTTAAACGTTTGTAAAATTCCCGACCGCGCCCAAGTAGAAGCAAAACGCATAGCTAAATTACAGACCACAGTCAAAGAAACCCTAGCAGGGGAAAGAATGGCTTCATTCCTACCCCTAGTGCGGGAACTAAGTAGTGAATACGATCCCCAGGCGATCGCTGCTGCTGCCCTGCAAATGGTCTACGACCGTGATTGTCCTCAGTGGCTCAAAACTGATTGGGAAGTACCAACTAGTAGTGTACCCAAACCAGTGATTAAGCGGAAATACAATCGAAATGCTCGTAAGGAGCGTTATAATTCCAAATCAGTGACTCAAAATGACTCACGGGATAAGATAATGAAGTCTGAAGTTGGCATCAGCGAACAGTAAACTAGGTTTATTATTAACTGCTTATTAGTTATTTGTGCTTCGCATCAATTGTGCTAACTCAGTTAGAGTCAATGCGAAGTACGACTAACCCAAAGCCATATAATATAATGAGCTAATGATTATTGGCAGCTGAGCTACCAGTCTAATTTATCCCATAATTACATTGTGACCGTAAGTTTTTCTACTACTAATTTACCCGAACCACAAAATGTTTCCAGGTATGCGACTAAATGGCCTGGTTTAATAGAAGCTTATCGCCCATATCTACCAGTCAGCGAAACTACTCCCGTAGTAACTTTACTGGAAGGAAACACACCTTTGATCCCGACCCCTGCGATCTCTGCAAAAATAGGGCGTGGAGTAAAAGTGTACGTAAAATATGATGGTCTTAATCCGACAGGCAGCTTTAAAGACAGAGGAATGACCATGGCAATTTCTAAAGCCAAAGAAGAAGGAGCAAAAGCTGTAATCTGTGCCAGTACGGGGAATACTTCTGCTGCTGCTGCTGCCTACGCTTGTCGTGCTGGAATGAAAGCTTTTGTCACGATCCCCGACGGTTATGTGGCATTGGGTAAATTGGCACAGGCTTTGCTTTATGGTGCAGAAGTAATTGCCATTAAAGGTAATTTTGACGACGCACTAAATATAGTAAGGGAAGCAGCAAATAATTATCCCGTTACTCTGGTAAATTCAGTTAATCCCTATCGTCTACAAGGGCAAAAAACTGCTGCATTTGAAGTAGTAGATGGCTTAGGCGATGTACCAGATTGGCTCTGTATTCCTGTAGGGAATGCAGGTAATATTAGTGCTTATTGGATGGGATTTTGTGAGTATCAGCAAGCAGGTAAATGCGATCGCCTGCCGAAAATGATGGGTTTTCAGGCTGCTGGGGCAGCACCTTTTATTAAAGGAGAACCTATTCCTCATCCCGATACTATCGCTACAGCAATTCGAATTGGCAATCCTGCTAGTTGGGACAAAGCGATCGCTGCGAAAGAAGCTAGTCAAGGAGAGTTTAACGCTGTCACCGATGCAGAAATACTCAATGCCTATCGAATCCTAGCATCAGAAGAAGGAATTTTTTGCGAGCCTGCTAGTGCTGCTTCTGTAGCAGGTTTACTCAAGCTAAAAGAGCGAGTGCCCAGTAATAGTACTATTGTCTGTGTTTTAACAGGACACGGACTAAAAGACCCAGATACCGCGATAAAACACAGTGGTAATCAAATAAAAGAAGGAATTGAAGCCGATTTATCTGCTGTGGCTAAAGTTATGGGATTTTAATAAAAAATGCCCTGATTTTGCCATGATTTCAAGCATAGATAATTATAATTCCGAACTCGTGTATGAATAAGTGGCAATTAGCTATTCAAAGCATCGGTTTGTTCTTATTGGCGATCGCAGCTTGTTTTTATCTAAACCTCGATCGCACTTTAGCTCATGTTCCTCACGACGATGTATATAAAGTAGCTTTATCTGCCAACTACAGTCAAGACAGAACCCTGTATATGCTAGTGCGGGGTAACTTATTTAAGTCTACAAATGGTGGAGATAGTTGGCAGCGATTAGTTAACGGCATCGATCACCACGGGAATTTAGTTACTTTTACTCTTGCCACCCAAAATAATCAAATTCTCTATTTATCTTCTCTGAGTGATGGTATTTATAAATCAGAAGATAGAGGAAAAAGCTGGTTTAAAGTTAATCGAGGCTTAGATAATCTTTTAATAGATAAATTAGTTACTAGTGCTGATGGTAAAACTGTTTTAGCTGCGGGATACGATAAGGGACTTTATTTAAGTAGTGATGGTGGAGAAAACTGGCAGACTATCATTAAAGATAATCGGATTACTGCTTTAGCTATTCATCCCCAAAAAGCAAATTATTTAGTTATCGGTACTTCTCAGGGAAAAATATACTTATCTTTAGATAGCGGTAAAACTTGGCAGGAAATAGACGCTTTTAGAAGGAGTATTATCGGCTTAGTTATATCTCCAGATTATGCCAATGACTCTACTATTGCTGTCATCAATTATGTAGGAGAAGCCTATATTAGTTCTGATGGTGGTAAGACTTGGCAACCAATGTATCGAGGCTTAGAACTACCTAGCATTACCAGAAAATTCACTCCTCCTAGTATTGAACCACGGCGGTTTTTTCAGATGGCAATTTCTCCTAACTATAGTGAGGATGGAACCATTTTTGCTAGCCTATTATGGACTAAATTTTTAACTTACACCGATCGAACTCAACGTTGGCGTATCTCTTCTCCTCCTCAAGAAGCCCGTAGTATGGCGATCGCTGTTTCGCCGAATTTTGCCCGAGACAGGACTATCTATTTAGCTGCCCAAAAAGGAGTTATTTTTAAATCTACCAACGGGGGTAAAAGTTTTACTACCGTCGGGAAGATCGATCGCGCGAAAGGCAATGAATCTCCATCTTTAGTTATTTCACCTAATTTTGCCAGTGATGGGACTCTTTATCTCACTGGAGGGAAAGGTATCTATAAAAGTATCGATCGAGGTGAAACTTGGCAAGTAACTACTGGTAATAGTCTTTTACAAGACAGATTTAATCTCAAGTTAGCTATATCCCCTAATTATCAGTTCGATCAGGCGAAGCCTGGCAGCGAAGCTGATCGCACGGTAATGGCGAGTACGGATCGGGGTTTATTTATTACTGACAACGGGGGTGATAGTTGGCAAAAATTAACTAACCCCACTTTCGATCGAGATGCCATGTTGACAGGGGTAGCAATATCTCCTAACTATGGTAAAGATAAAACTTTTCTAATTAGTGTTCGAGGCAAAGGTCTATTTAAAACTACAGATAATGGCGCGACTTTTCAAGCTGTTGGAGATAATAGTTTTAATTTAGCTTTACTCAATAATTTTGAATCTTCTTCTATCCCTATCCAATTTTCTCCAGATTATCAGAACGATCTTACTATTTATGGTATTGGTTCGGCAGATTCAGAAATATATAAATCTACCGATGGCGGTGAAACTTGGTTAACCATTACTATTCCCCAAGCAGAGATATTCCGACAGTATATTGACGAACAATACAATTTTAAAACTTCTCTTAGGCTATTTTTTTATGTCTATCAAAGTCACATTTTTAAAATTATTGCTGCCTTAGTTGCTGCTGCAATTAGTTATTTTGTATTAGGATACTTGAATTTAAATAAAAAATTATCTTTAAGTAAAATAAAACTGCAAATTATAGGTTCATTAACCGTACTTATACTTAGTGCGGTCGTTTTATTTAGCTGATTGGCGATTCATCCTACGGCAAATCGAAGATTATGCACGTAGGATGAATCGCCAGTACACAATTTTGACACCAAATCTTTATATCTAAAGTTTACCTAGAACAAATCTACTAAGCAGATGTAACCCTTGTCAGTCCTCGATTAGAGAAATCTACCCGATTTTTATAGCCATGTAATTTTAGATTTATTTAATTATTTGGAGGGAATTTTTTGGGGATAATAGTAGTCATGTATAGAGAAAGGTATTTTAACTGAATTCGTTTGCGTAAATTTTACGCTTCTCTAACCAAGTTCTGACCTATTTTCAAGGGTTGTCGGCTATTAGTAATCGCAACTATCAAATCGGTTCCTCAAAAAAGATTGAAAATTGTCCCAACCATAGCGGAGTTTTAAAGGGGAAATAAAAAAGTCCCCGAGTGAAACTATAATCACTGAGTGTTTAAAAGAATATATCATTGGCTTCAGTGTTAGAAATTCCCAACTGTATTTCTAACACTTCAAATGTTGGCATTTGTCTGAGATAAAATAAACATAAACAAACCTCTTCATCTTTGCTTAAAATTGGCTTTCTCCCTCCCCCTTGAGCATTAATACGAACTTTGCTTTTCTCTAATAAATTTTGTTGTTCTTGTAAAGTAAGCGCTCGCGTTCTGGTTAATTGTTGCCATTGTTGATAACTAATGCCCAATATTCTTTTAGTTTGCGAGCAGGTATTTTTGGATATAATCAAGTGGATTTGACAAGACGGTTACTCTTCATAATTTGTTTCTACCGTCTTTTTTCTCACGAATTTATTTTTCGGACAAGTCTACTAAAAAACCTTTCCCCCGCTCGCATAAACGAAAAATTTACACCTGAAAAAACTTTTGCAAGAGCTCTTTTCTATTCTTCTTTGGTAGAGTAATACCTAATGCTGCTGTAAGCAAAAAAAAGATGGGTAAACTGTTTGTAAAGTGTTATTTAGATCGCTTTACTTGAACTGAAAAAAATTGATATTTTTATGGTTGCAAAAGATAGAAATGTGCCCTAAAGGAATAAATAATTTTTCATTAATACATTAAGGTAAAGAGTTCTTGTTATAAAATTTTTGAAGTCGAGAAAATTGGCATAACAAATTAAATTCTTAATCCTAAGTTATGGTTAATGAATGATAAGCTTGGACTCACCTAAGTTGCATATTTGGGTGTTGTCTATTGCCTATTGCTTATTGTTTTTCCCAGAATTTGAGGATGCAGTTTGAATGCGTCTAAGCTTATCAGTGAGGAGGGTTTCTTAATACAGTTTAGGGTAATCTTTTTCTTGAATGATCTACTGAGATTTACATATTGACATAATAGAGGTAAAAAATAGTGTTTGATTCTGAAGTAAGTGACCCTATTTTTCCATCAGAATTTCCAGACAGCTTATTATCAAAAGATTTAGAGCCTTACGGTTTAGCATCGGATGTAAATTCGACTCCGTCTGCCTTACTAGCCGCACCAACCCCTGCCGATATTGATATAGAAGTCGTTGGTGCATCATGGGTTGCTCAAGGCGCAGCACCAGCTATTAATGGTCAAGTAGAAAATGTTAACCCCAATAACGAAGACCAGGTTATTGGAGCAGTCCATACTGTACTTGCGGCTCCTAATGATGCCGATACCCTATGGGCAGGTGCTGTCAATGGTGGCATTTGGCGGACGACCAATGCAACTGACGCTAACCCCAACTGGACACCTTTAACAGATGAGTTTCGGGGGTTGTCTATTGGGGCGTTAGAGTTCGATCCGACGGATACCGATCCTGAGGGTGACGGTCCAACGATCGTTGCTGGCATCGGTCATTTCAGTGCCTACTTTGCCGACGATGAGAGTAGCGGACCCTTGACAGGACTGTTATTATCGAGAGACGGTGGGGATAACTTTACACCAATTAGTCCAGACCTATTGCAACAGCGTAATATTTCGGGAGTTGCTATTCGTGACAATACCATTGTAGCTAGTGCAAATAATTTTGGTGGTGGCATCGGTGGTGGCGTTTACCGCAGTACAGATGGCGGTACCACTTGGAACTTCATCTCTGGTACGAATGGTTTGGGAAATGGCGCGGCGTTTGATTTAGTCAGCGATCCCACTGATACACAACGCTTATATGTGTCGGTTGGAGGCGTTGGTATCTTCCGTTCCGATGATGGTGGTGCCAATTGGGTCAATGTATCGAACAATGATGTAGATCTCAATGGAGCTATTACTGGCGGAGGCAATAACAACACTGAAATGGCCGTCGCTAATAATGGACGAGTCTATGCTGCGGTTCTTACAAATGGGCAACCATCTTACATCGGCTATAGCGATAATCCAACAGCTGCCAATCCAACTTGGACTGAAATGGACTTGCCAATCACCCAGGAAAGCAATGGTGATTTTGAAGGACTTAATCCTCGCGAAAAGCCAGGTGGCCAGGGAACAATCCATTTTTCAATCATCGCCGATCCTAATAATTCCAATATTGTTTATGTAGGGGGCGATCGGCAAGATTTTCCATTCCCCAATGCAATTAATGCTAATGATTTTTCAGGACGACTTTTCAGAGGCGATACAACACAAACAGCCAATGCACCAGGCAGTACGACAAACATTAACTCCCCTCAGTGGCAACCTTTAACTCATAGTGCAGGTGGATTTAGCGGCGGTGGTACTAACAACAATAGTGCACCCCATGCCGATTCTCGCGAGATGACCTTTGATGCCAATGGTAATTTGATTGAAGTCGATGATGGTGGAATCTATCGACGCACCAATCCAAGGACAGCTAATGGTGATTGGTTCTCGATTATCGGCAATTTACAGGTAACTGAGCAACACGATATTGCTTACGACTCGATTTCCGACATTATCATCAGTGGAAATCAAGATACGGGGACAACCCAGCAACAGTCTACCGGCTCTCTGAAGTGGGATAGTGTTTCTACTGGTGACGGAGGTGACGTAGCTGTATCAGTCGATCCAACTAATGCAAATCAATCGGTACGGTATTCTAGCTTCTTTAATTTGGGTGACTTCCGTCGGCGAGTCTATAATAATGCTAATGGTTTGATTAGCAATACTGGTGTAGCTCTAAATGGCTTCGACTTTGATACCGATGGGAATGGCCCTGATACGGGAGATGAGCAGTTTAATACCCCTGTTGTTGTCAACGCAGTCAATGCCAATCGTATCGTGATTGGAGGGGCCAATAACGTTTACGAGTCTGCCGATCAGGGTGATAATGTGGCTGTTGTCAATATCCCAGGCGGGGGTAGTGTAGGGGTCAACAGCTCTGATGGTGACCCAATTGCCTATGGTGCTAATGATAATGAAGAGATTCTCTACATTGGCTCTGGCGCAAATGTCTTTGTTCGAACAACCGCTGGTGGAACCTTAGCAAATACCGGTTATACGGGAGGAACTGTTCGCGATATCGTACTTGATTTAGATAATTCTGCGTCAGCGTTTGCTATCGCTGATAATCAGGTCTTCCAAACAACAAATACGGGTACTAACTGGACTGATATCACAGGTGATTTGTCTAACTTCTTGGACTTCAGTGCCACCGGCGGTGATTTCCTCCGGTCAGTCGAATTCGTTTCCAGCCCCACCTTAGACGCAGTTGTAGTAGGCTCGACACAAGGTGTCTTTGCGGCCCTCAGTAATGATTGGGATGATTGGTTTGCTGTGGATCCAGCAACCCTTCCCAATGCCCCTGTTTGGGATATGGACGCTAATGAACCCGACAATGTCCTGGTAGCCGGTACTTTAGGTCGTGGAGCTTGGCTGCTCTCTAATATCGAGAACATCCTCAATAGCGCGCCAACCCCTGATGCGAATGGTCCTTACAACGTAGACGAGGGAGGAACGGTAATCCTGGATGCTTCTGGTAGCAGCGATCCAAATGGATTAGCCCTCACGTATGAGTGGGATCTAGACGGTGACGGAGTTTTTGGAGAAACGGGGGTTAATGCCGTAAGAGGGGATGAAGTCGGAGTCAACCCAACATACTCAGCAGCCGGTTTGGATGGCCCCAGTATAGAGACCGTAGACCTTCGGGTCATTAACAGTCCGGGGTCGAGTGCTACTACTACAGCTCATATCAATGTCCTGAATGTAGCTCCCACCATTACAGGACTAACACTCGATCGAACAGAAATCGACGAAAATGGCTCAGTCACCCTAACCGGCACCTTCACTGACCCAGGCATACCAGATACGCATGTTGTGCAGATTGACTGGGGAGATGGTCAGGCTAGTAATATCCCAATTAATATAAATCAGTTTGAACGCACATTCCAGATTAGCCATACCTATTTGGATGACGATCCACTGACGGGAACACCATCCGACGTGCTTCCCATTACAGTAACGGTCACTGATGATGATGGTGGTTCAGATACGGAAGCCACAAGTATCGTAGTCAACAACGTCGATCCGGTTATCCAGTTTCTCAACAGCGATGCCACCTTTGAAAACAAGGCCGAAGAAGGTGAACCGGTTAACATCACTGCATTCTTTACAGATATTGGAACACTTGATACTCATAGTGCCGTTGTGGACTGGGGTGATGGAATCAGCGAATCGGTTACGGTATCTCAAGGTAGTGGATTCGGGATTATTCAAGGTACCCATGCTTATGCTAATGGAGGTGTCTTCACAGCGACGCTGACTTTAACGGACGACGACACTGGGCAGGACGTTGAACTGACTACAGCTGTTGTCACTGGTGCAGGTATTAATAACGGCATCCTCCAAATTGTGGGCACTAACGAAGATGATAAAGTATATATCAAGAAAGCAGGTCGAGATAACCTTCGTGTTCGTACTAATTTCTTCAACGATGGCAGGTTCCGCGACTTCAAAGAGTCTGAGGTTGATTTGACTCGTATATACCTATGCGATGGTGATGACCGTGCAACCATCAGTAGGCATGTGGAGATCCCTGCTATTATTAGCGGCGGTGATGGCAACGATAAGCTGAAAGGAGGAGGTGGCCCCACTGTTCTAATAGGTGATGCTGGCTCAGATAAGCTATTGTCGGGTAAAGCCAGAACTATTCTTATCGGCGGCGAAGATGCAGATAAACTGGTAGGCAACAGAAAAGAAGATCTCCCGATCGGTGGTTCTACTATTTACGACGATCCTAACCCCTTGACTGGAAACGATCTCGCGTTGCGGTCTATCTTGTCAGAATGGAACTCTTCACGAGCTTACGGTGAGCGAGTTGATAACATTCGTAATGGTAGCGGTCCAATTCTTGGAGGCAGTGGATTCTCTTTCAAGTCTGGTGTTACAGTCCTTGATGATTTGAGCGGCGACTTACTAACTGGCTCATCCGGTCTAGATTGGTTCTTCATTGACCCATTAGATATTGCCAAAGACAAGAAACCCGATGAAGAGGAGAACTAATTATAATAAGGATGATTAGATACCGTTGGCTAAATTGCCTTAGCCTCATAGCTTGATTATGCTGTTATCATGAGGCTTTGTTGCGTAGATATCATTGAAATTAGACCTCTTGCATAAGTCCTATAAACCTTGGTTAAGTCAAGGTAAAAGGTAAAAGGGATTAATTTCGCTCGATCGTGTATTTTTGCAAGAAGTCTATTCTGTTGAAGAGATATTTCAGAGATTCAAGCAATAAGCCTCGTGAATCTTTACCCAAGGAGTATCCCAATGTTCCCCTCTCATTGGTTCAGGGTTATTCTGACTTTGTTACTGTCGATCGTTACATTTTGCGGAATAACAATGACAAATTTCTCGAATGCTGGCTCTTCTGAAAGATTAGATGCTTTACCCACACCATCTATTAATGCTCCTCAAGCACGTGAGGGTATCTGTAATCGAGGGGAAGGTCCTTATCCCTGTCTGCTAACAGAGAATCCTAATGCCTGTCCTGCTGATACTCATGCCGTTCTCTATCGGGCAGCCACCTGTGCACCCTGTGTTGAAAATTCGAGCGATTGTCCATGTGTCCCAAACTTATATGAATGCCAGCAGTGTTAATTAGCCTTTGTGAGCAGGAAGTCTCCCGACAAATCAAAAATTTTTTCGGCGAGATGAGAGCGAACTTGACAATTTAGACCAGAAATCTTCATATAGCAAAGGTTTCAGGGGTTATATAATATTTATGACTTTGTTGGCGAATGTGCTACAGACAATCTTACTCAACGTGAGTTGGGAGTTCGGAGTGACCTTCGGTAGTCGCTTCGCGTACGCGTACGCGTACGGAGTTATTATTTTGGCAATGAGAGAATAATGCCAAACTAATTATGACCTATTCAATTGTTGCTTACGATCCCGAAGAAAACCAACTGGGTATAGCTGTACAATCTCATTCGCTGTGTGTTGGGTCAGTAGTTCCTTGGGCTGAAGCTGGAGTAGGTGCTTTAGCGACACAAGCTCGATCGAATAGATCTTACGGTAATTTGGGACTGGCGATGATGAAGGAAGGTTTGACAGCACGACAAACCTTGAAAGCATTATTGGCAAGCGATCGACAACCAGAAATTAGACAAATAGCAGTGGTTGATAAGCAAGGAAACATTGCTGTCCATACGGGAGAAAAATGCGTCGAAGCAGCAGGACATCGACAGGGTATGTACTACTCGGTACAAGCTAACCTAATGCTGAAAAATACGGTCTGGGATGCTATGGCTGAAACATTTGAAACTAGCAGTGGTGATTTAGCACAAAGAATGATAAAGGCTCTTTTTGCTGCACAAGCTGAAGGTGGAGATATGCGCGGTCAGCAATCGGCAGCTTTATTGGTTGTATCCAGTCAATATAGCGATCGCCAAATTAATAGATCGAATTTAAAGTAATCGATTGATTAGATTTTGATAAGTTCGATTATTTAAACCACGACCTAGAATTAAGTTTATTCTGAATAATCAACTACTTCGATCGATACCTAAATATGTCTGCTGCTTCTAATTTTAATAATTCTAGTCCTGAATTTTATCCACCTAAGCTCAATCCTGTTTTTACTCGTTTAGTTCAGAGTATTTCTTATGTGGGTGCTTACTATGCTTATCAAGTTAAGTTAGTAGTCAAACCAGAAGATATAGCCAAAATAAAAGCGATAGAAGATAAAAGAATTGTTTATTTACCCAATCATCCGACTCTCGATGATGGCGTAATTTTGTTTATGTTTTCTGCTCGTTTAGGACAACTATTTCACTATATTGTTGCCAAAGAAGCTTTTAAAGGCTGGACAGGCAAATTTTTGCAGAGTATTGGTGCTTATTCTATCAAAAGAGGTTTAGGCGATCGCGCTAGTATTAGTCAGACTCTTGAGTTAATTCAACAACCATTATCTCGCTTGGTAATTTTTCCTGAAGGTGGTTGTTCCTATAAAAACGATACCGTAATGCCTTTTCGTTCGGGAGCAATTCAATTACCTTTCAGTGCCATGAATCAATTGGTAAAAAAACAAGGAAATATGCCCGATTTATATTTAGTACCAGTCAGTCTTAAGTATCGCTACACTAAGCCAATGAACTGGGCAATTGAGCAAAGTTTATCTCAACTCGAAAAAGCGTTAGGTATCCAGGCAAATACTACCGAATTTTATCCTCGCTTAAGAGCGATCGGCGAAAAAATATTAATTAGTATTGAGAAAGAATATGGTGTAGAAGTAACCACAGAAGATTGGAATTCCAGAATCGAAAGACTTAAAGACCACATTCTTCATGATTGTGAACAAAAATTACAACTAACACCAAAAGATCACATACCAGCGCGAGAGAGAGTTTACAAAATTCAATCGATAATCGACTCTCAGGATGAAAAATTAACTGAAGAACAAGAGCAAACCTACGAAGCTTTATATCGTTCCGCCTTTCGCTTGTTGAACTTTGATGCTATTTACGATGGTTATGTCGGAGAAAAACCGACACCAGAAAGGTTTCTCGACACTTTAACTACTCTAGAGCGTGAAGTTTTCCAAATAGAACATCCCTCAGCTAAAGGACGACGTAAAGCTTTTATATCTCTTGGTGAACCAATTAATCTCAAAGACTATTTTTCCGCATATCAAGAAGATAAGACTGCTACCATAGAAAGCCTAACAACAAAGATTCAGCAAACAGTACAGAATAATATAGATTTACTAGCTTGATTAAAATCTTGTAGCTATCAGCTTTTAGCTCTTAGCTTTTAGCTTTAAAATATGTATCAACTAAATCTGTTTGCCGATCGAACCTCCCTTACCCCCTTACCGATTAACAATAAGACATAACCAATAACTTCTTCTCTGCGCTCTCTGTTCGGTGCGCTACCCAGTGCGTCTTGCGCCGACGCGGGGTCGCACCGCCTCTGCGGTTTATTAAAAAAATTTTTACCCATCTACAATATCTTCTAGTTTGATTAAATAAAACTGACCTTTTTTCGAGCCAGATGGGAACTTTATAGGTAAGTATTTGGGATCGCTAGCGTAATTTTTTACCCTTAAAAATAATCGATCGCGCTAGATAAATAATCCAATTACTCGCTACTTGCTACTTGCTACTCGCTACTTAAATAAAACGAGTGCAAAATATATTTGTGGCACATAATACAATTTACTTTTTCCCAACCCTTGCTAAAATAGCTTTGTCCTTTGGTATAAATGGAAATGGCAAAAACTTCGGCTTTACTGCGGGATGGTACAATTCTTAATGACCGCTATCGCATTATTAGACAGATAGGTAGAGGTGGGTTTGGTAGAACTTACTTAGCAGAAGATACTCAACGCTACCGAGAAAAATGTGTCCTCAAAGAATTTGCCCCCCAAGTAGAAAGCGATCGCGCTTTACGTAAAGCAGAAGAATTATTTGAACGAGAAGCAGGGATTCTCTACAAGTTAAAACACGAACAAATTCCTCGCTTTGAAGCTTTATTAAGAACGCGAATAGATGGCAAAAATTGTCTATTTCTAGTCCAAGAATATATTGATGGCGATAGTTATTGGGATTTACTCCAACGAGGAGGAAAATTTAGCGAAAAAGAAGTCGCCAAACTTTTAGCCGAACTTTTACCAGTCTTAGATTACATTCATCGGGAAAATTTAATTCATCGGGATATATCTCCAGATAATTTAATTAAACGCAATAGCGATGGTAAACCAGTACTAATCGACTTTGGTTGTGTCAAAATAGCTGCTAATGCCGTTTCTCAATCTACAGGAAAGCATATTACTCTAATTGGCAAAAAAGGTTATGCGCCAGAAGAACAAATGGGTAGGGGAAAAGCTGTTCCTAGTAGCGATCTTTATTCCTTAGCAGCCACAATTCTAGTTTTGCTCACGGGAAAACAACCCGACGAGCTATACGATAGTTATAAAGGACGGTGGAATTGGCGATCCCACGCTAAAATTAGTCCCGAGCTAGCTAAAATCCTCGATAAAATGTTAGCCTATCATCCCCGCGATCGTTATTCTTCCGCCGAAAAAGTCAGTCAAGTACTAACAGCCAAGTCTCATTCTTTTGCTAGTAGTTTTATCTCTCGCCTACGCACTTTAGTAGTTGCACCAGGCGATCCCCACTCAGGGTATAATTCTACAGAAGCAATTAGTTCCTTTGTTTCTAAGATTAGTAGCAATATTTCTCGGCTAAAAACTCAAACTTTTTCGGCTCAGATGACTGGGTTTGCCTCTGGTAAGATCGAGCCAGCTAAATTAGGAAGATTTGGCTTAATTTTACTGGGAGTTGTGGTCGTACCTGGTTTTCTTTCTTTTAGCTTAATCAAAAGCTGGTTTAATCTATCTCCTTCATCTTCTTTAAAACCCTCTCGCAATACATCTTTATTACAAAGAGAACAAGATAGACAACAAGAAATTTATCAAAGAATTAAAGCTTTAAATTTAAATTCAAGCAGTTTCTACGAGCGAGTAGATCGCGTATTTTATCAGAAGTATCCTGAGTTAAAGGGCGTACGACTAACTGAAAAATTAGAACACCGTCAATATCGGGAAAAATGGTATCAAATTGCCAATAAATTACTAGAAAAGCAAGAATAATCAACAGGAAAAAATTCCCAAAGAGCAAGTATCTACTGGTATGGTATTGTGTTATTGTTCTATAAAATCTATGTATAATTACAGTCAATGCTAGTTCAAAAAGTTATTAATACCTGGTTCTGCGCCGACAGCAATTCTTTAATTCCCTGTTCTGCCAAATCCAACATTTGATTGAGCTGACTGCGGTTAAAACTGCGAGATTCAGCAGTACCTTGAATTTCAATTAATTCTAGATTACTGTTCATGATGACATTAAGATCGACATCTGCTTTGACATCCTCGGCATAATCTAAATCGAGAAAAGCGTCTCCTTCAATCAGTCCTACAGAAACTGCTGCAATGGCAGTAATCAAAGGAGATCTTTCTAGTTCACCCCTGGCAATTAGCTTTTCAATGGCAGAAGCTAAAGCAACATAGCTGCCCGTGATAGCAGCAGTACGAGTACCTGCATCAGCCTGAAGAACATCGGTATCAACGCTAATAGTTCTTTCACCGATTGCAGTTAGATCGATCGCTGCTCTTAAACTTCGCCCAATTAACCTTTGAATTTCTTGAGTGCGACCGGATAATTTCATTAATTCTCGTGGTTGTCTGGGGAAGGTAGAATTTGGTAACATACGATACTCAGCAGTTAGCCAACCCGTACCAGTACCAACTAGGAATTTGGGCACTCCCAGTTCGATGCTGATAGTACAAAGAACTTGAGTATTACCAGAGACGGTTAATACAGAAGATAAAGGTAGGCTAGTAAAATCTCGCTGAAAATGATGGGGACGAAGTTGGTTGTGTTGACGACCATCTGGACGTTGCCAAGGCATAATTCAACTCCTCAATACTAATTAGTTTATCGATCGCTAAGTTACTACTTAGATATTAGACCTATGCGCAAAAATAAATAAGAAATCAACATGGTGGGGACACATAGCGAATGCAATTCGCCGTCCCCCACCATCAAAATTAATCCTTTTTACCTTTTACCTTTTACCTTTTACCTTTTACCTCCACTCAACCGAGATTTTGGAGACTTATGCAAGAAGTCTATTGTCAATAACTACTCTAGATCGATCCTTTGCCCACGATAAAAAAATTATTAACGAAATAATATAGCTTGAATCAATGTCTAGCTTTCAAGCACCATCTCAAAAATACGGAATATTTGCCGCAATTACAGTTTTAATAATTGGTCCAGCTTTTACCGTCTTCCAGGATGGTTTTATCGCTTTTAGAGAACAATCATTCTGGTTTGGTTTTTATGGCTGGTTAACTGTAGCAATTATTGTAGGCTACTTAGTCTATTTAACATTTTATCTATTTGGTCTACTCAAATCGGACTCGTCAAAAACTAATGACGAAGAAAAAATACCTCTCGAATCCAAACCTCAAATATCAGCAGGTAAACTACCACCATGGGAAGTAGGAAATCTTCCCCCACCACCCAAATTTAATTTACGCAATGCTCTCGGTGTCATAGGTCCTGGGGCAATTTTACTAGGAACTTCGATCGGCAGTGGCGAATGGCTATTAGGTCCGGCTGTAACTTCCGAGTACGGTGGTTTTTTATTGTGGCTCGTTCCCGTTTCCATAATTCTGCAAGTAATTCTTAATACAGAGTTTATTCGCTACACCATGTACACTGGTGAACCAATTTATACTGGTTTTATGCGTACTCGTCCTGGTCCTCATTTTTGGGGGATTTTCTACATTGTTGCTGCGTTTCTTCAGCTTAGTTGGCCTGGTTGGGCATCAGCAGCAGCTACGGCTTTGACGGCTCTATATATCGGCGATTTCCCCACAACCGAACACGCATATCTAATCAAAATATTTGGTTTTATTTGGTTTCTTTCCACTACTGTAATTGTTATTTTTGGTGAAAAAATTGAGCAGACAATAGAGATAATTCAGTGGTTTTTTATCGCTGCAATTTTACTTTTTTTGATTTTTGTAACTGTTTCCTTTACATCTTCCTCTACTTGGAGTGCAGCAGCTAGAGGGGTAACTTATTTTGGTGTTCTTCCGCCAGGACTCGATTGGGTTATTATTAGTGCTTTTATTGCTGATGCTGGTGCCGGAGGGATAATTAATGGCACTATTGGTAATTGGTTTCGGGACAAAGGATTTGCTATGGGCAAAACCGTTGGTTACATTCCCGCCATTATTGGTGGAAGGAAAATATCTTTAACTAAAACAGGTAAAGTTTTTCCCTTAACTCCAGAGAACAAAAAAAGCTGGCGAGAGTGGTGGAAGTTTGTAAGTGCGGATCAGTATGGAATCTGGGCAATAGGTTGCTTTTTAGGGATGATGTTGCCTGCTCTAATAACTCTAGAATTTGTTCCCTATGGCACTAAATTTGATAATCAGTTTGGGATAGCCGTATACCAAGCTCAATATATGTCCTTGGCAACAGGAAATCATCTATTTTGGCTAGTTATTCTGTTGATTGGCTTTTGGATTCTTTATAGTACTCAATTGGGAGTAACAGACGCTTTTGTGCGGATGGTAACTGATATTATTTGGTCTGGAAGCAGCCGTGTTCGTAGATGGCGCGGTGGCGATATTCGTTTTATCTATTATGGCGTATTATGTTTATTTACCCTCTGGGGTTTATTCATTTTGCTTTTGGATGTTAAGCCCTTACTGCTAATTTTGATTGGAGCAAATATAGCGGGGATCAATTTTGCTTTTTTAGGGCTGCATATTTTATATATCAACCGCAAATTTTTACCTGTGGAATTGAAACCACCTCTATGGAGAGAAATTGTGGTCTTACTGGGAGTATTATTTTATGGCTTTTTCTTTGTTAAGGCTTTACCAGGACTGATTCAACAGTTATTCTCCTTTGGCTAACTAACAAATAAAGATTTTCTTTGGCTCAAAAACAATGAATAAGTACGAAAAACAACTACCAGAGAATATTGATAAAAAGAAATGTCCTCAATGTGGGTTTGAAAATAATCTGAGTACTATTTATTGTCAAAACTGTGACTACCGTCTAGTTCCTGTTTATTATCCACCCCAAAAGTCATTATCTGTTCCTTGGTCAATAATTCCTCTATTCTTTTTACTTTTTTTGAGTGGAGGACTTATTGTTTTTTGGCGCAAAAATGCGATTTCTCTCAAACAAGCTAGCATAGAAAATTTTATAGTTACTTCTAATCCTCAAGAGTCTACATTTCGAGAGGCAAAAACTAATTCCGATGTTTATCCGAAATTTTATAACTCTATGGAAGAAGTAAGAAATGTACCGCAGGGGGTTTTTTTCTATGGTGGTTCTATTGCTTCGGCTGGTTTACGTTCTCAGAAGATAGTTAGTGAGATGGCTAAAGCTCAACCTCAATTCCATTTGTCTTATATCGATCCTCTAAATGTTCCCCCCGATTCAGAAGTCGGGATCGAGATGGTAATTGATGTACAACTAAGCTTTGCTCAATCTTTCCGTCCTCTTAAACAATCGGAGTACGATCTAGCTAGCTCTCGTGGTTTTAAGCTAAAGCAAGTTCCAGTAGCCATTAGTGGCATTGCTTTTTATACTAATCCAAGTATTAAGTTACCTGGCATATCTCTTGCTCAGGTAGAAAAAATTTATACTGGTGAGTTAACTAATTGGCAACAGCTAGGTGGACCAAATTTACCGATTGTTCCTGTAAGTCAAACTCCTGATTCCAAAGCTTCTACTAGTTTTCTTTTACAAGGAATACTCAACGAATCAAAACGCTTTAGTTCGAGGGTCAAAGTTGTTCGCGATACTACTGCTGCTATTCGTATGGTAGCATCGACTCCAGGAGCGATCGGTTATGGAGCGCAGCCTTTAGTAGTTGGTCAGCGCACCATTCGACTATTGGGGTTAGCAAGAGGAAATGCTAAAAATTATGTACAACCGATGACAGCCTTTGGTGCAGTTAACAAACAAACATTACTTGACGGCAGTTATCCTTTGATTCGGCGTATATTTGTTGTTTTTCGGGAAGATGGACATCTAGACGAATTGGCAGGTAAAGCTTATGTCGATCTGCTGTTATCGACAGAAGGTCAGCGTTTAATTGAGGAAGTTGGCTACTTACCAATTCGTGTAATTGAAAATATTAGTTTTTAAGCAAATCAAGAGTGTCAAGACGTTCCGTAGAACGTCTTGACCAGAAACTATTTATACAAAGGTTGAATCCATTCCCATTCTCGAGCTAATCCTTCTGCCAAAGAAACCTGCGGTTGATAACCCAAAATTTTCTTCGCTTTAGAAATATCCGCACTGGTATGACGAGCATCACCTCTAGCTCGATCGATATAATTTTTTTGCAAAGGTTGTCCCATTATGTGTTCCATTGTTTTAAGCACATCGGCAAGAACGACTCGACAACCACCACCAATATTAAATACTTCCCCAATAGCTTCTGACACTTCTCCTGCTAAAAGATTAGCAGCAACAATATCGCTGACGAAAGTAAAATCTCTAGTTTGTTGCCCATCACCATAGATAGAAATTGGTTCATTGAAGATCGCAGCTTTGAAAAATTTATGAAATGCCATATCAGGACGCTGACGGGGACCGTAAACTGTAAAATAACGTAAAGCAGTTACTGGCACGCCAAAATTCTGCTGATACAGCCAACACATCCGCTCTGCTGCTAATTTAGTAATACCATAAGGGGAAACGGGCTGAGGACATATTGTTTCTGGAGTAGGCATAGTTTCTGCATTGCCATAAACCGAAGAAGTTGAAGCAAAGACAAATCTTTGGAGAGATTTAGCGTCTTTTGCTGCTTCTAGCATAATTTGAGTAGCATTAATATTTCTTTCAGTGTAATGACGAAACCCATCTCCCCAACTAGCTCTAACTCCAGCCTGGGCTGCTTGATGGTAAACTATCTCTACATCTTCTAATAAATCTTGCCAATTTAAGCTTTGAATATCAGCTTCGATTAGCTTGAAGGCAGAATGTTGCAATAATTGATGTGCATTTTTGCGCTTAAAACTGGGATCGTAATAATCGTTAAATTGATCGATACCAATTACATGATGTCCTTGTTTTAGTAAAGCTTCTGCTAAATGAGAGCCGATAAAACCGCCGATACCAGTGACAATTTGAGTAGTCATATAAGAAGATCAAGTAGTTTTTTATTTCATTTATATTTACTAAGATACCTAGATGTTTGGTTTTGCCTAGAAGATTTGTATTTATTTATTGACTTTATTAATTAGACTTGTCCGAAAATTTGTATACGAGTCTTATGTTTAATAAAGATTAAGCTAATCAGATTATGTTTAAATATAGTTAATAGTTTGCTATTATAAGAGACTGATGACCTTGGAGAGGTGGCTGAGTGGTTGAAAGCGGCTCCCTGCTAAGGAGTTATGGGGTGTAAGCTCCATCGGGGGTTCGAATCCCCCCCTCTCCGCTTCAGAAAGTGGTGTAATATAGGCAATTCCAACCCCCGATATAGTCAACACCCCATAACTTATTACTCACTTATTACTCAAAATACCCCTAAAAGCACGATCGCACTAAGCAAAAATTCCTATCTTTATCAAATCTTTTTTTATATATATTTTCTGTAAAGCTAGCCCCAAAAAAATAACCAGCTAGCTCCTATCACTAACTGGTTATTCTGTCAAATAAGCTATTCACTCTATTTTTTATCTAAAGAAATGCGATCGCCAAGCCGAGCGTAAAATTCCCTACCTAGCTAGATTGTTACTGCTATACTTGTAACTCAAAACCTACAGGCAATTTTGAAAAGTAAATACTTTAATAGCAGTACTTTCAGTGTTTTACACGAACAAAAGCACGAATTTTGGTTGTTTGACGGTCTTATAGTACTTTCAGGCTTTAGGATAGTCATAAATAAAAAACATTTAATGTTTTTATTTAATGTTTTTCAAATACGCACACTAAAAAACCCTGATAGCTCTATTTACTATCAGGGTTAACTAACACAATCCTTATCTCTATATCGCTACAGTTTATTTGGTAGCGATACGAAATTGCGCTTTATCTAATGTGATTTCACATCTAAGAACGTGTTCAATCATTAGGCAATTAACGCTGTATTCGTCAGCTATCTCTTCTACTGAATAACCAGACAAGAATTGCTCTAATATCTTTTTGCCAATAGCAGTCTTCTTCATTTCTAATCCCTCGTTTATTTTTTCCATTTATTTAGACCTATTTTGGGAATACCTATCTTGGTTGTTTTGACTGGTTTGTCAGGTAGAGAATGCAAATACCGATATAATTCCCAGAGTTGTTCATCACTCAGTAAATAACGGGATTTCTTGCCGTATTTTTGAAGAACAT
>JASJDJ010000257.1 GCA_030065635.1 Xenococcaceae cyanobacterium MO_188.B32 | reverse complement strand
ATAATTTTTACTTATATTAAAGGGAGTCTTTTAGAACAAGAGTACTGAGAGAAATTGTGACTCTAAATCATTTTTGGGCGGGCGCGATCGCGCCCGCGATCGCACTTGTCCATCTACTGTTCTTTGGCTTTATCATTATCATTACCATTTCCACAGGCTAAAAATAGAGGTACACCTCCATCTCCACTGGCGATTAAATTAATTAAAAATTGCAATAACAATCTGGTATGAATGTCTTTTGAATGTCCTCGAACTATTTTGATCGGTACAGGCTCTAAATTTTCTGCTGTTACAGTTTGACAAGCAGCATAATCTCCTTGTAAAGAAATTGAGGTAGAATCCAAATGAGAATATTTATGCTCGACTCCGTATTTCTTGACAGCAGCTGATACTGTTGGCGAAAGTAATCTTTACTGAAATTATTAGTAATACAATAACGAAAAATCTTAACTTCAGTTATTAGTAATACCTTGTGTAAGATTGCCTGTAGCACATTCGCCAACAGTATCAGCAGCTAAAGCAACTAGGAGAAATATTTTAGTCAAGCCAAATTGGTAGAGTTTGTCCATTACTCTGCCAACTTTATCGTCATTAAAATCCTCTGGAAGTATCCCCTCTCCGAAGAGATGTTCCGTTGCTTTATCCTGAAAAAAGCGGTGCGACCCCGCGCGCGCTCAACGCGCAAGGGAACGCGCACCAAGAGGGGAAACAAATGCTCTGGGTCTTGAGACAAAACCTAGGGCATTTAAAATTATACTTTTAACAATTATTCCGCTCGTTAATTTTTCTTGAGGTCTGACACCTAACTGTTGATTGATTATCTCTACTATTCCTATTTCATCTATAATTCCCGCTAGGATTCCTAAGTGATTGATTGTTTTGACTTCAATCTTGTTTGCTTGCTTCATTAAATAAAGTTTTTAAATTATTTTGATTGAAATCATTTTCTCTTAATCTTGTCTCTCAGGGTTGAAAACTCCTGTCCATTCTCATGAAGCAACCCTTCATGAGAATGGGAATTGACATCAGAACAAGTGCGAGAAATTATCACTTATTCTCACTCCAGCGAGTTTATTCTCGTTCTTGCCAGTTTATTCTCCTTGTTTTACTCATTCCCCTCCTCTGTAGCAGCGATTTCCTCAACCATTCATACTCTTTATTAACTACAAAATAAAGTGCGTAAAGAGAATTATCAGTTAAGATACTGTTGGCGAAAGTAATCAATAAGAGGTTCAAGCGTAATCTCAAGCGGGTTAATTAGTACAAAAACTCTGTAAGACGTTGGAGCGGCTCTCACGTATTACATGGGAGAGGCGAAGCCAATTGATTTCCAAGTATTACATGGTTTGAATCGATATCCTGAAAGTAGTAATTTGGGAACAACTTGAACTAATGTCATTACATCCACAACCCATTCCGCCAGTGCCCTCTGAAACAGCGCGAGTCGCCCGTGCTGCTTTCCCCAAAGGAAATATTTACGTCAAGATTCGAGATACTTTGGGCAGTATTTACGTTGATGAGGACTTTACTAATTTATTTTCAGTGAAAGGTCAACCAGCCCAGTCACCTTGGCGATTAGCTTTAATCTGTCTCATGCAGTACATGGAAAACTTATCAGACCGTCAAACAGCAGACGCAGTGAGAGGAAGAATCGATTGGAAATACGCACTTTCTCTACCTTTGGAAGACTCTGGCTTTGATTTTTCTGCAATAACGTGAGTTTCGGAAACGCTTGATTGAAGGGGGTTCTGAAGAACTGTTGCTGAACCGAATTTTAGAACAATTACGAAAAAAAGAATTAATTAAAGGACATAAGCGACAACGTACTGATTCAACACATATAATGGTGCGCAATTCGTCCCCTCAATCGTCTAGAAACCTTGGGGGAGACAATACGGGCAGCCCTTAATAGTTTGGCGGTGGCTGCCCCTGATTGGTTAGTCAAACGACTGAAAAAAGATTGGTTTGACCGTTATGGAAGGAGAGTGGAAAACTATCGTCTGCCCAAACTCGATTCTGAACGGGAAACTTTAGGCAATCAAATGGGAGAAGATGGTTTTAATTTGCTCAAAAAAATTTATGCTCCCAATGCCCCGTGAGGTGGTTACGTTATCTTCCTGCTGTAGAAATTCTTAGACAAGTCTGGGTTCAACAATTTTACGCGCCTGTTGATGGTCAAGTTGAATGGCGATCGCCCTCTGATATGCCTCCCTCGACCATAGCAATTCATTCACCTTATGATGTAGAGGCTCATTACAGTTCTAAAAGAAGCGTGAATTGGGTAGGTTATAAAGCTCATATAACTGAAATTTGCGACGAAGATTCGCCTCACTTTATTACTCACATTTAGTTTCTTCTCAGGAGAACTATGGAGTCGAATTAATTGGTCCAGTTCGCTCTGACCCGTCCTGGCAAGCCAAACGTCATCCAAAATTCGCCAGTTCTAATTTTCAGATTGATTGGTCGAAGCAAGTAGCTATTTGCCCTAGAGGACATCAAAGTAAAGGATGGATTAACAAAACCGATAAGAAGGGACAACCAATAATTCATGTTAGATTTTCTCAATATGACTGTGGTATCTGTCCTTCTCGCAGCCGATGCACGCGTGCTAAAACTGAACCAAGAAGTTTAACTATTCATACAAAACAAGAATACATTGCGTTTCACCATCGCCGTCAAACTCAAAATACTCCTGAATTTCTGAAAACTTATAACCAGAGAGCAGGAATTGAAGGTACGCTTGTCTCAAGGTGTCAGGCGTTCGGCTTTGCGTCAATCTCGCACTAATTGGTGAGCGCTAAAACTCATTTACAGCATATTTTTATGGCTGTTGCGCTTAATTTATGTCGTCTTGATGCTTGGTTAAATAATATTCCCCTTGCAGCTACTCGCTCTTCTCGATTTATGACCCTCAAACCAAAAAGCAGCTAAACTTTATTGGGTTTAAATAACCCTAAATCCATGTATTACTTGGATGAAAATAAAATAAGCTCAATCAATCGCTTCAAGCTCTTCTGCACGAGTTTGTAACTAGAAGCTTGCTTACCTAATCTCAATTCATTTAGAACTTTGTTGGCTAAAGAACTCAATTCATCTTTATTCAGGGATTTCTTAGGTTTTGAGTCTGATTTTTCAGAATTTAGCGGCTCAGTTTCTCTTGAATCCGAAAAAATCTCCTTATTTTGTTGAACTAAATTTTCTAATAAGTCAGCCCTAGTTAAACCCAGACATTCCGAGGTAATTCCCAATTCTTTCCATGTGCTGTCGGTTAGTCTAAGGGAGCGTACTTGACGGTAATCCTGATTTTTCAAGGTGAATTTACCTTGGATATCTCGTTTACGCTTCATGGCGTTTGTCCAAGCACTACATGGATAAAGTTTAACACTTCCCTTCTACCTTGTATTACTTGGAAGTAAGCCTTAGCTTTTTTACTATTACTGTCTTATTTAGAAATTTTGTACTAATTATCTCCCCAGAGATTACGCTTGAACCTCTTATTGATTACTTTCGCCAACAGTATCAGTTAATGAATCAACTCGATCGCTGGGTGATTAGTACTCTCTTCGCTACTCAAGGTCATCATTACCGCAAACGGGGACGTATTTACCAACAACAAGAAGGTTCTGTCCATAGTCTCTATTCCCTTAACCTTTCTGGAGAGACGATCAATGATGTTAATTTTGTCCAATTTATTCAAGAAGAACTAGCACTTCATCAGATTCCCCCAGAATTGATTTGTTTTGAGATTAGCGAAACCGTGGCGATCGCCGCTCGAAAAAATTTCCATCTACTGAGGGAGCTACGCGAAACAGTTGGTTTTCTCAAAGCGCGAGCGCTACTGCTGAGAACCTTGTCTATCGACTGTGTCTGGCTACTAAAGATGCGTCTAAAGCAGAAATAATGCCATCGTTATTGATATCTCCGCTCAGTAAAGGAGCGAGCGAGGGGTAAGCATCAAAACTATCAGTAATACCGACAGATACTTGAGCTATGAGAAAAGCATCCAATCCACTAAAGCTACCATCACCACTGGCATCCCCTTTTACGGGAACATTGGTACCGAAATTATTGGCAGTTAAATCATCATCATGAAAAACTCTCACTGTATTCCCAGAACTAAGGAGAAGATCTGAAAAGAATCCTCCCTCAGAATTTAAACCAGTATTGGTCACTGCATTTAAGACTTCAGTCCCATTCTTAAAACCTAAATTGGCAGCGAGCTCGATTTTATCTTCGGCTACAACAAATTCAGAGATAGTATCTTGACCATTATTCGCCTCAAACAGAAAAATATCGTTGCCATCTCCCCCCAAGAAAATATCATTGCCAGTACCACCAACTAAGGTATCGTTTCCTGAGCCTCCTTGTAGTTCATCATTATTCCCATGGCCAAAAAGAAGATCGTTTCCGCCTTGCCCGAAGAGTCGATCATTTCCTTCATTGCCTTGGAGGGTATCGTCAGCTGCACCACCTTGTAATTCATCTTGACCTTGACCACCCGATACTAAGTCTCGATCTTCTTGACCAAATAGCAGATCGTCCCCTTCCCCACCTTGGAGAGTATCTCTACCCACTCCTCCTTGCAGTCGATCGTTACCTTGTAAACCATTAAGATGATCTCCAATAATCGAGCCAAAAATAGTTTCTGCTGCTGCTGTAGCGACTTCTGGCGTAAAACCTTGAGTAGTAAAACCATCTCTATTTATTTCATAGCCAATATCTGCCAGTAAAGCTAAATCGATATCAGTTGGTAGATTGCGACCATTATTTTTACTGGGGTCAAGTAAAACCGTATTGCCCTTAAAACCTTCTTGGACGTGTCCTAAATCTGGCTCTAAAGGGATAGGATTACCACCATTCTTAGCTAAGGCATTTACTCCTTTAAAAGTCCCTCCTGCTCCCAAAATGTCAAAGATAGGTGCAGTACCAACCCCTAAAATATGACCAATTTCGTGTAGCGCAACAGTAATAAAATCGATTCGCTCTGGACTAGGATTATCTAAACTAAAATCCCAATTGGTCTGAGAATTGAACGAAATAGTCCCTGCCCAGGGCTCAAAATTGGTCGTAGCTCCCTGGTCGCGAAAGTTACCAGCAATTCTTCTTTGAAAGACATCTCCCTTTAAATCAGTGCCCTCTACGTTGGCTCGAGCTAGCATTCCTAAAGAACTATTAGCTCCCACAAAAACTAAAAGATCATCAATTTCTTCTTGTAAAGTAACTGTGTTTTTTTTACCAGTTGTCGGGTTTTGAATAGTAAATTCTACTCCAGCCGGAATATTTTCAAAGTTATCCTCGAGCAATGAAGACCAAATTTCACCGGCTTTTTCTAATGCTGCTCGTCTATTAGAGTTCTTAAAAAATCCTTGAGGATCGAATCTATAATCAAATTTAATTTGCATGAGATGAAAAATCTTCTCCTGTAGATAGTGCTAATTCAGTGACAAGTCTTCTTACTTTTTACTCCTCCATGTATTCCAAACTTTTTTTGTGCCGAACATTCCTGCCACAAAAAAGAGCCTTGGTAAATTCCCAGGAATACTTAATTTATTGATAAAAATAAGTTCGAAGAAAATTCCTAAAAAAATATCAACAGAAGCTAGAACTGTTGAGATAGGAAGCAATCTTTTATAAGCTGAATTATTGAAAATTATTTGAAGATTTTAGCTTGAAGGAATAACGTTTAGGTGTGAGGCTTGTCACCTATTTTCTGGGAAAAGGAGAAGTTACTTTTAGTTGAATATTTTTCAAGAAAAATAATTCTTTATTGAGCAAACATAGCTAAGAATGTACGGTGGAGCTCTAAACTTAATCAGCATAAACTAGTGCTGCTGGTGGAGTAGTAAATATTTGTGAGAAAGTGTAACCTTCTGGCACAAAGAGTCCCCCACTCTTAGCTTTTAGCCTTCAAGGGGTTACTAGAGGAGCAGAACTTACTAAAACTATTGATGAAGAAGAGTTGAACAATTTACAACAAGAGCTTTGTAATAATCCTGAAGTAACGCAAATATTAAATGACAATACCCTAGATGAACTCTATGTACCCCCTGCTACTGGAGGTGGAGATGATGATGATGGTAATACAGTGGTACCAAACTATTGGAGTATATACCTGCCAAGCTTGTATCCGCTTTTGACATTTTGGCAAAAAAGCAACTAAATCTAATTTAATTAAGATGATTAAATGGTAATCTTCTCGGGGAATAAATTTACTGTTAGCTATATTGGTCCTGATTCTAACGGGTCACTGTCTCATAATTAGGATTAAGAAGACAAGCAACAGGTTTGAAATTCGACCTATCCTGCGGTTAAAGCTTGAGCACTGGCGGATTCGGTCAATCCAACTCCCAAAAAACAGCCTTGGGCCACTGTAGTGGGAACATAGACTCGCTTTTTTCCCAGCGAGGTATGCTTTTCATCAGCTCTATGAGAGGCAGTTTCTGAGGGTCTTTGATTTCTCTTTCCGCACGTCAAAATGTAATATGTATTGATTATGTTTTCGCCCTGCCAAGGCGATCACGCAGTGCCAGGCGGAAGCCTGATCGCTCGCTCGCGGACATTTTCTGAGTACAAATATCTAAAAG
>JASJDJ010000256.1 GCA_030065635.1 Xenococcaceae cyanobacterium MO_188.B32 | reverse complement strand
ACAAAGTTATTATACAACGCTTGAAATCCTTACTATATGAAGATTTTATGTCTAAACCGCAAAGTTCGCTTTCATCCCGCAGAGGTAATCGGGGGACTTCCCGCTCACAAAGTTAAAAAAGGTGATGAAGTAGAAGTAATTATTCTGGAGCGTAATTCATCTAAAACTGTTTCTGATTCTTATCCCCTAAAGGGAACAGTTATTAGTTATGAAGAGCCTTTTGAACCTGCTACTTCTCCTGATGATTGGGAAGTATTAAAGTGATTGTTCTTGATACTCATATTTGGATTTGGTGGGTTAATGATAGTTCACAATTAACCAAGCAATATAAACAATGGATACAAGCTTATCAACCTCAAAGGTTGGGTATCAGCATTCTTAATTACGCGGAGGTAAAAACTCTAAATTAGCTGAATTTAGCGATTTGTATTAATTTAGCTTTCAATCCTTCTAAAAAGTCATTATCTAGTTCGCTAGCCTTTAATCGATAAATTGTTTGCATTTCTTTCTCCTAACTTGCTCAAATTCTATTTTACTATTGTCGACAGCGATCGCCCGACTGCTGAATTAAGAGTAACCAGAGTATAATCGCTCTATATGTCTAAGAGTTTTGATGATCGCGATCGTCTGATAACTACTCATAAAATGATTGTTGAGTTAAGCTGAGTGTTGATGAGAACGAATAATTTTAGCTAAAGCTCGCAAAGCATCATTGACCGATCTTTCGTCGGGAAATATTTCAGCTACATCATCATCTAACTTAACAATGTTGCTACCTTCACTATATCTCTGAGCATATTTTCCTCGTATGCCTTGGCTGAAATCGTATTCATCGAGCATATCTAAATCTTGTTGATTAGTCATAGTCGTTGCTTTCCTCGTATGTCCTTTTCTCCCGCGATGTTGCCAAACGTGCGCTAATAATTCTAATTTTATTTTCCCGTTCGGTATGAACTACGACAAGTGTTCTTTGTTTGTAGGACTTGCCTATAATAATGAATCGCTCCTCACTTATTGAGTGTAATGGATCGTCAATTGTCAGAGACAAAGGATCTCCAAAAACGGTACTTGCTTCTTCAAATGAAACTCCATGCTTATTTTTATTGATAGCTGCCTTTTGTACATCCCATTCAAAATGTAATCCCACTAACTCTCCAAAAATATTTTTTTTACAGTATTGGTTGTTTAGTATACAAACCAAAACCAAAGAGCGATTACCCGACTGCTAAATCAAGAGTTACCAGAGTACGATCGCGTTTTTCTACTAAGGGTTTTGTCGATCGCGATCGCACTACCAAAACTCAACTTTTATTTAACTCCGTGAGCGGGAAGTCTCCCGATTTATCGGTGAGACGGGGCTTTTAAAGTGCGGAAATGAATTCCGCACGCAGCCCCTCATGAGAGCGAACACGATAACTTATCGGTTGCCAGTTTACATTTTTGATACCAAATCTTCATATAGCAAAGGTTTTGGTTGTTTTATAATATTTTTGGGCGTAAGGCATGAACCTGAGCTGACCCAAGATTGGGAACTACCCAACCTAGATGCTCGACCAAGGACAAATACCCGATTGGCGGGGGCGACATAACTAGGGAAATAGATAAAAATCGAATAAAAGATTGATAGTAGTACCGATGGTCTATCGAGATAAGTGGCGTGGGGCAGAAAATGCCTATTCGTGAGAATGGGAAGCCCTCAGTTTACCGCACTTGTGTACCATGAGTTTGGGTCAGCGATCGCACTACTTCTCAACTAAGATAAACTGAGGAGCGCGATCGCCCGACTGCTAAATCAAGAATAACCAGATTGCGATCGCATTTGGGAAGCTTGATTTTTTAAAATTGCGACCGCCGTTTGGAGTATTGTTTTTTCAAGAGCGATCGCCCGACTGCTGAACTAAGAGTAACTAAGAAGTGCGATGATAAGTTTTATTTAGAGAAAAGTCTGCTGAGCAGTTCATCACGGTCAATGTTAAAGTGTTCGGCAATTTCCCTCAGAATTGCACTAAGTGTTCCTAACTTAATGGGGCTATGGTTTGGAACAGTGATGTGGTGTTCACCATTTTCCTGCGTGGTCAAGCGAAGATGACTTCCCGTCTGGCGATCGGTGACATACCCTAACTTTGTTAATGCCTTGGCTAATTCTTGTCCTGTCAAATCCCGTGGGAGTCTCATGAAGCGATGACTTCTTCTCGAACAATGTGCAAGCGAATGAGTTGGGGACGATCGGCATCATCAAAGTGGCACTGCACGGCATCACGAACCATGAGTCGCAATTCTTCCAGGGTATCGGCTTGCGTAAAAATAGCTTTGTCGATCGCCCTGGCAACGTAACCGCTTTCTGGGTCTTCTTCAACTAAAAAAATAATTTCTGTCATAGAGGTTAGTTTCTCTTATTCTCGTATTTTATACTTTTACTAAGCGATCTCACTACTTTTTAACGAAGATTGACTAAGAAGCGCGATCGCATAATAACTATTCATCTACTCCAAAAAAAAAGATCGAGATCGAAGTTTGGGAATTTTTTCAAGAGCGATCGCCCGACTGCTGAATCAAGAGTAACCAGAGTGCGATCGCACTTTTGTACCAAGAGTTTTTACAAAGCGATCGCCTGGTTGTAATCTTCGATCGCCTGTTCGTGGTCGCCCAGATTGGAGTGGGCAATCCCTCTGTTAATGTAAATATGGATATGTTGGGGAGCAAGTGCGATCGCACGGCTTTTGAACCTAGAGGAACTGATGAGCGCGTACGCTGTGTAGATCTGAGTTTTGTCTGTTTTGTCTACTCATTTGCTAATCGCCCCCTGCAATATCGGTCGATGAAGTCATGGGATACCTAAATTATTAATTTGTGTCCAAATTTCGATTGTCATGTCATAGGTCTATTCCTCACACATACTCACCTAAATGCCGTCGCCGAGGTGCTTATCGCTCTCGCTGACTTTGGGATTATGCTGCAAATAATTGTGTACCCAATCACAACTGCGCCCTATTAAAGAGTCTAAAGTTTAAGTCTAGATTCTAGAGTTCGATCGTGTTGTCATCACTACCAGAAGCTAAGGTCTGACCATCGGGGCTTAAACTAACGCTCCAGACCCAGTCATTATGCTCCTGGAGAGTGCGGATTTCTTTTCCTGTGTCTAGATTCGAGAGTTTAGGATCGCTCTTTCACCTAGCTACATGAGCATTTTCCAGGCTGATTCTATCGAGATGGCTTAACTTCCAGCGATTCTTGTGGACGCAGCCAATCTGAGTCATAGGTTTCCAGGAGTTTTGTCAATATATCAAAAAACTGTTCTTCTGTTCCATCTATAGAGCGTCGAACCCAAAAACCTCCTGATACATTCGCTAGATACCAATAGTTTCGTTGCTCATCAATCCTTTCATTTTCAGTCGCTAAATAATCTGCCAGCCATCTAAACTTTTTTTGTATATAAATACCAGCACATTTTTCTGGTGGTAGATTTCCTCCAAAGTAACATCCTGGTAAAGTTTTGTTATCAATTTTATCTTGATATCCACGCTTGATTACTTCAAATTCCAAAGGATCGCCAGAAAACCTCTCTACATTTGTTTTTCGTGTTCTCAACAGCTCTCTATATTTTTTCTGAACGACTTCGTATTCTTTTTTAAAAGCCTCGAATTCTTCAGGAGTTGCAAACAAAATTTTATGCGATTGGTAGAAAGCTCTTGCTACTACTCTAATTTTATCGTTATAAGCTGATTGAATTGACTGCTTAAACAAGTTATCATCAGAGTCAATAATCACATTCTCTTGAATCCACTTTAAAAATTCTGGGTTGTAATACCCAAACTTGTAGCCACCATCAAAGTTCAGTTCGGAATCACTATGGGGACCGCTTCTGAAAATAGCTAAGCCTGAAATCGCAATTAATTTGCGATAATCAGCAAAGGGTTTGATTCTACAGTATAGATCGCGCAAACCAAACTTGAGCCAAGTTCCACATTCTTCATAGTTGATTTCTAATGTCTTAAGGCTTACCCAGGTAGAGCGAACAAGTTCTTCTTGTCTAAGTTGTTCAGCTTCCTTCGCCTCATTTAAAGCGTCCTCAGCCCTCTTTTTATCTTGCAGAGCAGCTGATTTAGCTCTATTAGCCTCCAATTCAGCCTCCTTCACCTTCAATAGTTGAATTGCTGCAAAACTGGCTAGCCCCAAAGAAATGACTGAAAAAATAGCGAGGCTTACAACGGTATTCCGTCGGCGGTTTTTCTTTTGCTGCTCTTGTTGCTGTTGCCACTTAATACTGGCATCAATAAATTGATTTTCTTCTGCTCTTAAGCCACCAACATTTTTAAAAGTATCTTTCTTCCTAAATTCGACAATCTGTTCTAATCTAGAGCCTTTCAAGAGTTCTTCCCTCACTTTAGACTCATCCTCTAAGCGAATTTTTTGCCACCTCTTTGTCTCACCCGCCAGCCAATTTTTGAGGATAATGGCTTCCTTTTCCTCTTCAATCCAGTTTTTTAATTTATCCCAAGAAGAAAGCAAAATTTCATGGGCAATTTCTAGAGTTGCAGATTGTTTTGAACTTTTACTGTCACTAATTTGTAACTTTGCTGCACTTAAATCTTCAGCACTACTAACCAGCAAATTTTCATCAATAAAGGTTTGCAGAGTATTATTTACTAATTCGCCGACAAATTCACTGCGATTTGCCCGTCTGCTAACGGTCTTACTACCCGAATCAGTATCAACAATATTTACCAACCTGACAAATATTTGTTTAGTCACTGACTGTTCGTCTTGATTCAGATTACTATAAATTTCATTAACTCGCTTTTGCAGTGCGCCTCTTACTCCCTCTAAAGCAGCATAATTAGTCTTGTTTAAAGTACGGTCTTCAATATGAGGACTACCATTAGCATCAAGAGTCTTACACTCAGTTTGCCAGAGCAAATCTAAAGTGTATTGTAATAAGGGAAGATAACCTTTTTGCCCCTCTACCTCTTTAATAATTTGTTCAACTAACCCTTCTTCAAACACAACCCCATGCCTAGCTGCTGGCTGCTCGATCGCCTGTCGCAGTTCATCTGGGTGCATATCTGTGACTAGATGAATATTATTTTGATTGGCAATTATACCCAAGTCTGGATAAGAACTCAATTGTTCTAAGAAATCAGCCCGCATTGCCAATACAATTCTGACAGAAGTATCTTTAGAGTTAGCAACTTGGACAAGACCTTCAATAAAGTTTTTACGTTTATCTGGATGGTCACAAATAGTGAACAATTCCTCAAATTGATCGACAAAAATTAGCCACTGTTCCCCATCTTTCCTTAAGGTGCTAATCAATTCGGTTAGGGTATCTGTCTTTGCTTTCAGGGCAATCTCAGCCTCTGTTTTACTGAAGCTATAGTCCTTTTCCTCATTGAGCAAACACCGATACAGAGAATCAAAGGGGTCTTGATTAGGCGTAAAGATGAAGTTATAAAATGTTTGGGACGTCAGAGACTTCTTGAATTCAGGAATTAATCCAGCACGAACGAGAGAAGATTTACCACTGCCCGATGCCCCCAAAACTAAGCTAAGACTCTTTTGATTGACTGCTTCTAACAATCTAGCAATGAGGCGATCGCGACCAAAAAAATGGTCTCTATCTTTGAAGTTAAATCTTTTGAGTCCTTTGTAAGGAGAGGTTTTAATTAATTCGCGGTTGGTAATCGTCTCCACAGAAATTTGTAAAATCTCTGTTTTGTTAAAAGTAAGTACATTTCCCTCACCCTGTACCTGAATATTTTTTTCACCTTGAGTCGTCTGCATTCCCCCTTGCACATGGGAATTTTCTAGCTTTTGTCCGATACCTGAATTCTGTACCGATAATAAATTACTGTCAGGATGTAAAGGCTGATTCATCATCACTCCTGTCTAAGATAGTTTGATTTTTAAGAATTTATTTTTGAGCAAATATCGCCTGGGAATTGATTACCGAGCAATTAAACTTGCCAACCATCGATAGAAGCCATCAAAATATTTACCAAAGGATGATCGATTAATTCCTTAAAAGCTTCAATTCCACCTGCTTTCAATGCACCGATAACACGGGTTTTAAACGTCGGATTATTCTCAATTTCCTCCACGGCTTGAGCAACAACCATCATTTTTTGGGAATTAGTCTCACTCGGATTATCTTGCTCTAACTGTTGTAAAAGTTTTTTAATCTTATTTGCAGTTTCTACGAGATTTTGCTGTTGCTCTGGCGTGGATATATTGTGAGCATTAGTCATAGTTAACTGATTGTTGTTTCCCGTTGACGCTTGTACTCCCCCGTAGATTGTTCCACCGCTGAAGTTTTGGGAAATACCATGATTAATAGTCCCATTATTGCCAAAAGAAATAGTGTTACCTTTTGCTCTTGTTTCTGTTTCCATAGCTGATAATTCTTCTACTCGTTCAATTTTTGTCAAATTTTTGTTCGTAAAAAGTATAGGTATTGACATCCTCCCTCAATAAATTGAGGGATTCCTAGAACGCTCGCAAGTTGCTCGTAGGATGGTACTCGTTTCACAGACAATTGCTCAGAACAAGTTCCAAGTCTTACATCGTCTCCACGAAGGCTGTGTCCCAGCCC
>JASJDJ010000255.1 GCA_030065635.1 Xenococcaceae cyanobacterium MO_188.B32 | reverse complement strand
GGCTTAATTTGCTCCCGTTTGACTCTCTCTGGTTGTCCTGTACCTATAGGAATAGGTTTTCCTTCTAGGAAAATTGTGTCAGAACTAAGAGGTGCAGTTAGTTGGGGAGGTACCCTCTGCCTTCTGCCTTTCCTAGTTTAGGTTCACGAATTTGAGTTTTTCCGTAACTGCTTACCCTACTTTGACGGGGCTAGGTCTGAGGCCTTCTTTGGCGTCGATTATCAGTCAGACGGCGTAGCATTAAGCGAATCATTACCACGTAAACAACCCCGAGAGAAAACCTGGACAAAGCCGGACAGGTTTTCTCTCGGGGTAAGAACGTCGTTTCATGAGTAGGTGGCAGCGAAAACTCTAAGTTCTCAGTATTAACCCGATTCCTATCCTCGCCTTCTCTCTCTTAACATTTGTTTACCCGCATTTCTCACCAACTTGGCGATCGCAGTCTCTGAAAGCTTTGTGTAGTAAGCGTTTGACCCGGCTTTAATCGGCTCGGAAAAAACTACACACTGTTGAAACCCTTATTATGCTTGAATTTGACCAGACAAGGGTTATAGCCTCTTAAAATATCTTGGTGAGAAATGCGGGTTTACAAACAGTTTCTAAGTGTGACTGAAGCAAAGCTTTAATTTTGTTATAGAACTGGTTTAAACTTTTGAGCGGTCGTCCGTTAACCAGAATCGGGACAAAGCCCTTTTGGTTTGATGTTAACGTCGCTAAATTGTCTACTCCAATGTCTATGGCTGCAATAGCTTTTGGGTTAGTTACTGAGGAGTGTTCATCTTTTTCGTAAACTATTTCAATGACATACTGTCCTACTTTGGGGATAATCCGAGCTTGAGCTATATTTTGGGCTTTGGTAGGTACAGCAATATCTGTGCCAGATAATTTAACAACTCGACTGTTGTGAAATCCTTTATCCCTTTTCTGGTTTTCTCTTTAAATTGACATTAGTATTATCTCAGAGCATGAGCTGAGAGTTATTGAAATATTTGACAATATTCAACCATATTTGACTACATTTACGTTAAATGTTTATGATACCAATTCCCAAAAGTAGCTAGAGAGATAAAGCATCTAAAATATATTGCCAACCAGTCAAAGAATGAATGATGTCTTCAGATAAAGAATTAAGAAGCTTAGCGACTTTATATTTAACATCATCAAGGCTGGTGAAAAATATATTTTTAAGCTTTTTTTTGATGTATTGCCAAAATGGGATGCTCCCTAATTTTGTCTTGGTATAAGAGTTGTAAATATCGGTTGAATAAGTGAAATTACTGAAAAATAAATTCTGATTTCGGCTAAATAACTGATGATTAACTCCTCAGGAAAAGCTATATCTAGATGTAGAGGAAAGAAAATAAATAGCTTTTATGTTTCTTTCCTTCAGCACTCGCATTTCCAGTGCGTATAGTTGAGGAGAAAGGCGATGATTGACAGAAAAAGCAATAATTCTATTAGTTTTGTAGAAAGAGTATTAACCGCCGCGATCGTAACTTTACTGCTATTAGGATATCAAAGACTATTTCCTGTTACTAAAACTGCTCCTTCCTTTATATTCGATGTAGAGTTAGAACAATTACCTCAAAGCGATTATTAAAAAGCTATTAGCTGTTAGTTATTTAAAATAATTAAGCACTAGTTTAAGATTTGGTTACGAATAGGGTCACCTAAATAAGAAGTAGAAGAGTAAGCTAAATCAGGAGAATTTAATTGCCAGTGGTCAACCAAACGCTGTAATAGCTTATCTTGTTCTCTTCTAAGATATTCCGTTTGACTACCACTATTAATAATTGCAAACCAAATACGTCCTCGATCGCGAGTAGGAATAACTCCAGCTAAAGCACTTACTCGATTGAGAGTCCCTGTTTTTACGGCTGTACCTACAGGAATATCCCTATTTTGCATAGTTCCTAGCAAATCTCTACCAGCTACGGGAAATAACCCGACAACGCTAAGAGAATGGTCATTGAGTAATCGATCGATCGCTATTAACATCTGACAGACAGCACGAGGAGCAATACGATTTTCTTCTCCTAAACCAGAACCATTAATTAAAGAAATATCGCCTGAAGATACAGAAGCAGTTTTTTCAGCAATACGAATTACCTCCCTCGCTCCACCTAAAGCATCAGCTAGCATTTGAGATATGTAATTATTGCTATAAATATTCATTTGTCTGAGGATTTCTCCCAAAGGCAGAGATTTATGGCGCACTAATAACTGCTTTCTTGCTCCCCTACTCCTCTGCTCCCCTGCTCCGTTGCTCCCCTGCTCCTCTGCTCCCCTGCCCACTACCTCTACTCCACCCAAAATTTCGATCTGAGGACGAGGAGTACCCAAAGGAAGGGTAAGATATTGTCTGGCAACTTCTGCCGACCACAGTTTTTCATTTAAACTTTTTAAGAGTAATTCTCCTGCCAGGGAAGGATTGGATTTATAGTTCATGTAGAACTTATCGTTGACAATTAATTTGCCCGTAACTTGACGAATTCCTAAATTTTGTAAAGAATTGCCAAGAGCGATCGCTTCTTCCCAAACAAAAAAAGGATCGCGATCGCCTTCTACAAGCAAATCCCCCTTTAATACCCCATCTTTAATTTCTCCCACGGCATAAATCTTTGTTTCAAATTGGTAATCTACACCGTAAGTAGATAAAGCTGCTAGAGTAGTGGCAATTTTGGTTAAAGAAGCTGCCGATCTAGGTTCGGTACCATTATGCTCGACTAATTTGCTCCAATCTGATTGAATCCAAATACCTTGTCGATTAGGACTAAGACCCTTGTTTGCCAAGGCTTGTAAGTGATCTCGAACTATTTTTTCGACGGCAAGATCGGGACTAGTATCGGGCAAACTAAAAATTTCTGTATTCTGCCAAGATAATAACTGCATTGGTTCTATTTTGGCTGGCGAGCGATAAAAAATTTCTGATAGCAAACTAATAATACTAGAGCCAATTACCTCAAGCATTTAAATAGTTTCCCCCTCAATCAATTGACTGATAACTAATAACTAAATAGCTACTAATAACTAATATTTTTCAATTATTTATAACCTGACATAAGGTTAAATTACATCAAGCTCTAAGTAATATATTAGAGATATTTCTCGAAGACTGTTAAAATTTGTAAGGCTTCTATAAATTTTCTCAATGGGATTAACGCGCGCAAAAATTGCAGTAGATGCTATGGGAGGGGACTATGCCCCAGACGAAATAGTTGCTGGAGCTATAAGAGCCTCAGCAGAATTAGATGTAGATATTTTATTAGTTGGCGATCGCCAGAAAATTGAATCTTATCTTTATAAACATGGAGGAAAAAATAAATCGGGAATAGAAATTATCCCTGCCGAGGGGGTAGTGGAAATGGAAGAAGATGCCCTGACAGGAATTCGGCGCAAACCAAAAGCTTCGATTAATGTGGCAATGAATTTGGTTAAGCAGCAAAAAGCTGAAGCTGTGGTGTCAGCAGGACATTCGGGAGCAGCAATGGCAGCAGCTTTACTGCGCTTGGGCAGATTAAAAGGGATCGATCGTCCGGCTATTGGGGCAGTGTTTCCGACAATTATGCCAGGAAAATCAGTAATTGTTTTGGATGTGGGAGCTAATGTAGATAGCAAACCCAAATATCTAGAGCAATTTGCTTTGATGGGGACAATTTACAGTCGATACGTTCTGGGCATTCAAGAACCGAAAGTAGGATTGATCAATATCGGCGAAGAATCTTCTAAAGGAGATGAACTTTCAGTCAAAACCCATGAGCTACTCTTAGAAAATGAACAAATTCCTTTTGTCGGCAACGCAGAAGGCAGAGATGTTCTTTCTGGTAACTTTGATGTCATAGTTTGCGATGGTTTTGTGGGTAACGTACTACTAAAATTTGCCGAAGCTGTAGGAGAAGTAATGCTCCAAATTCTGCGGGAAGAACTGCCTAAAGGACTGCGGGGTAAAATAGGAACAGCTTTACTAAAACCAAACTTGGGTAACATTAAACAAAGAATAGATCATGCTGAGCATGGTGGTGCTTTGCTATTTGGTGTAGCAGGAGTTTGCATTATAAGTCATGGTAGTTCTCGATCGCCTTCAATTTTTAATGCTATTCGTTTAGCCAAAGAAGCGATCGACAATCAGGTACTAGATAGAATCAAAGCATATAACGATCGACGGCATGAAGAAGTTGAAAATAAAACAAAAACGGCTTCGGCTAGTTGAATTTAGTAAATAATAATAATTAAAATTTAAATTCCCCAAAATATTAAGTAAGGGAGAAGAAAATTGAGCAAATTAGGGGCAGGTATAGCTATTACGGGAATTGGTTCGGCTGCACCAAAAGCAATTCTCAGTAACGATCATCTCAGTCAGATGGTAGAAACTTCTGACGAATGGATTAGCACGAGAACAGGGATGAAAAATCGTCATATTGCTTCAAGTACCGAGTCTTTAAGTCAAATATCTGCTCGAGCAGCACAGCAAGCCCTGTCTATGGCAGGAATTACGGCAGCCGATCTAGATTTAATTATTTTGGCGACTTCTACTCCTGATGACCTTTTTGGCAGTGCTTGCCAAGTTCAAAGTCTGATTGGTGCTACTAAAGCAGTAGCTTTCGATCTAACAGCAGCCTGTTCTGGCTTTATTTTTGCTCTAATTACGGCTTCTCAATTTATTCGTACTGGTGTACATCAAAATGTGTTAGTTATCGGCGCAGATATTTTATCCCATTGGGTAGATTGGTCAGATCGTAACACTTGCGTATTATTTGGTGATGGAGCAGGAGCAATAGTTTGCCAAGGAATTGAACAAGGCGATCGACTCCTTGCTTTTGAAATGTACAGTGATGGTAGCCAGAATAATCGTCTTAATCTCCCCTACATAGGAGAAAGTAAACCTTTAGTCGAAGATATTGAGGCTAGTGTGGGTACTTACAGACCAATCGTCATGAATGGTAGAGAAGTATATCGCTTTGCCGTAGCTAAAGTACCAGAAGTAATCGAAAAAGCTATGTTTAGGGCAAATATAACCTCAGAACAAATAGATTGGCTGCTTCTCCATCAAGCAAATCGACGAATTATAGATGCAGTAGCTCAAAGGTTAAAAATACCCAGGGAAAAAGTTCTCAGTAATATAGCTGAATATGGCAATACTTCTGCTGCTTCTATTCCCCTGGCATTAGATGAAGCCGTACGTCAAGGTAGAGTTCAACCAGGAGATATTATTGCTGCTTCTGGCTTTGGTGCTGGGCTTACTTGGGGTTCAGCAATTTTTAAATGGGGCTAGTAGGGGCGGTTGGCGAACCGCTCTTACATTAGTCATCGGGTAAAGGCTAAGAACCTTTCACCCGTACAATAGTTATCAGTAATCAGTAAGAAATAAAGAATGACAAAAACAGCGTGGGTATTTCCAGGACAGGGTTCCCAAGAAGTAGGTATGGGTATCGATCTAATAGAAATACCCGAAGCAAAAAGAAAATTTGAGCTAGCAGAAAAGATATTAGGCTGGTCTGTTATAGATATTTGTCAAGGAGACAAAGAAACCTTATCTCGTACTCTCTACAATCAGCCTTGTCTTTATGTAGTTGAATCTATCCTTGCCGATTTACTGGCAGAAAAAGAAGGTTTACCCCAATTAGTAGCAGGTCATAGTTTGGGAGAATATGTTGCTCTGTATACAGCTAGAGTTTTTGATTTTGAGTCGGGACTGAGCTTAGTTAACAAAAGAGCAGAATTAATGGATAAAGTTGGTGCTGGTAAAATGGCAGCCTTAATGAAATTCGATCGCGCCCAACTAGAAAAAGTAGTAAATGAAACTCCAGATGTAGTAGTAGCTAATGATAATAGTGCTGCTCAAGTAGTTATTTCTGGTAAACCCGCAGCAGTAGAAGCGGTAATAAAACAAGTAAAAGCTAAAAGAGCAGTCACTCTAAATGTATCTGGTGCTTTTCACTCTCCCCTCATGGAACCAGCCTCAGAACAATTCCAATCGATATTAGAATCCGTTGCTTTTGCCGAGGCTAAAATTCCCGTGCTTTCCAATGTCGAACCTACAGCTACTACTGATGGAGGAGAATTGAAACAACGTTTAGCCAAACAAATTACTGGTTCAGTCCGTTGGTGGGAAATCATGTTGCAATTCCCCAAAGAAGGTATTTCTAAAGTAGTAGAAGTAGGTCCTGGTAAAGTATTAACTGGTTTGATTAAAAGAACTTGTAAAGAGATAGATTTAGTCAATGTCAGTAGCTTTGCCAAGGAAGCAGTCAGTACTCGATAAAAAAGCTATTAGTTGTTAGCTATAGCAGTAAGTATTTATATTAGAACGTGAATTATAGGGTTTGCGAGCTTGCTAATGGCGAGCTTGCTAATTATTACTTTGTCTTGAGATGTCCTAACTTTCGTTGGTATTGCTATATCAGTTAAGTTATTAGTTCCAATTAGATATAGTTTTAGACTCCACGTAAAATTGTGGAATCTTTAACCTAATCAGTTTTTATTCTCAATTTTGCTACTAAAAGCTAATAGCTAATAGCGTAGGTGTCTATTTTCGTTTTTAATTGTTGGATTTGGCGGCTTATCTAAACTGATTATGGTCTTAAGAGTGTGTTTGTAAATGACTGTTAACAAAGCGCGATCGCACACGTGGAAAGATTCAAGAAAC
>JASJDJ010000074.1 GCA_030065635.1 Xenococcaceae cyanobacterium MO_188.B32 | reverse complement strand
AGACGCCGAATTTACCTCGTCGAGGTAAATTCGTCTGAAACCCAGATATATTAAGGATTTAGCTATTTTGAGGTTAAAGTATTGATATATCAGGCTTTCACCCCTTTTTGAACCTAGTTTTTTGTCAAAGTCCCGTTAGAAGAAGCTGAGAAACAACTCACTACTCCAGTGGGATAATTATGAAACTGCTTCTAGATGAGTGTATCGATCGTCGATTAACAAAAGAGTTCATCAAACAAAACATTAAAACAGTTCCACAGATGGCAACTTATCATTTGAGCAAAATTTACCAAAGTTCAACATTGCAGTAGTTGTTTTAAAAGCAAGCTCTAACCGATTGGCAGATTTACAACCATTAGTACCAAAAATACTGGAAATATTGCCTAATTTAGTTAAAGGTCAAGCTGTAGTAGTTAGCAAATAATCTTAAAATCTCGCAATCGCCTTTTTTAATTAAGAACCTCTGCGGTATCGGGAGAATTAGCTAACTCGGCTAATCTTTCTTGCTGATCTTGAGAGATACAGGATTGAATGATATTTTCGATATCTCCTTCTAAAGCATTAGCTAGAGTAAAGTTTTGCCCCAGGCGATGATCGGTGATACGGTTATCTTTATAGTTGTAGGTACGAATTTTTTCCGATCGCGCTCCTGTTCCTACTTGCGATCGCCTCATAGAAGTAACAGCTTGTTGTTGTTCTGCTAGTTTCATTTCATACAATTTAGCCCGCAGAATTTGCATGGCTCGTTCGCGGTTTTGCAATTGCGATCGCTCTTCGGTACAAAAAATCCTGATTCCTGTGGGTTTGTGAATCAAATCTACTGCTGTTTCTACCTTGTTGACGTTTTGTCCTCCAGCACCACCAGAACGAGCCGTTTTCATTTCAATATCATTGGGATCGATCTGCACTTCCACATCGTCTACTTCTGGCATAATTGCTACTGTGGCAGTAGAAGTATGAACCCTTCCTCCCGCTTCCGTGACGGGAACTCTCTGTACTCGATGGACACCTGCTTCAAATTTTAATTTACTGTAAACGGAATCCCCTTGAATTTCTAAAATGGCTTCTTTGAATCCTCCCATATCCGCCAGGGATTCGCTAACTAGTTTGACATTCCAGTTTTGGGTTTCTGCATAACGAGAGTACATTCTTACTAAATCGCCAGCCCAAATACTTGCTTCATCCCCGCCAGTACCAGCACGAATTTCCAGCATAATATTCTTATCGTCATTGGGATCGCGGGGTAACAGTAAGATTTTTAAGCGATTTTCTAATTGTTCTAACTTCTCTTCTAATTCCTCTACTTCCAAAGCTGCCATTTCTTTCATCTCTGGATCGTTAGACTCTTTGAGAATTTCTTTGGCTCCTGCTAATTCTTCTTCTGCATTTTTCCATTCCTGATAAGTATTAACTGTCTCTTCTAAAGAAGAACGAGCTTTAGCGATCTTTTGTAATTCATCAGGATTGGTGGCAATATCGGGATCGCCTAAACGTCGAGTTAATTCTTGAAAAGTTTGTTCGACAGATTTGAGTTTTTCTAATAAATATGCTTCTGCCATTATTCTCAACTCCTATATAAAAATTTGCTAATTTTATGGGTAATTAAATTTAAATAAAAATATGGTAAGCCCAGCAGTCACAACAACTAACTGCTGGGCTTATAAAATTAACTAATAAGCTATTTTTCCTGTTTTGAATCAGAAGCTTCTTCACTTTTGTCAAGCATTCCATATTTACGCAAAAAGCGATCGACCCTTCCTTCAGTGTCAATAATTTTTTGCGTTCCTGTATAAAAGGGATGATTTCCAGACCATACATCGACATGAATTTCTGGTTGGGTCGAGCCAACAGTCATCACAACTTCACCGTTAAAAATGACTTTTGCTTCTGGATACCAAGTGGGATGAATATCGGGTTTAGGCATAATCGTTTACTTCTTTTATGAATTGAACCTAATAGCTAATAGCTAATAACTTTATCGTTTAGAATATTGAGGTGCTTTACGAGCTTTATGTAAGCCGTATTTTTTCCTTTCTTTGGCTCTGGGATCGCGAGTTAAATAACCTTCTATTTTCAATGGCTGGCGATTGTTGGGGTCTTGTTGACACAATGCTCTAGCTATTCCTAGTTTAACAGCATCTGCTTGACCAGTTAGACCACCACCATGAGCATTAACTAAAATATCGTAATCGTTTTCAAAACCTAAAGTTTCTAATGGGGTTTTAATTACTTGAAGATAGCTAGGAATACGATTAAAATATTCTTCTCCTGGTTTACCATTAACGGTTAGTTGACCACTACCAGGGACTAACCTAACTCTGGCGATCGCCGATTTGCGACGGCCTGTACCCCAGTAGACAACTCTATCTTGAGATTCTGTTGCTTGCATTATTTACCTCCGACGGGAATAGTATTAATATCTAAGACTTCAGGTTTTTGTGCTTGGTGGGGATGTTCTGCTCCCGAATAAACTTTTAATTTAGTAAACAGTTTACGTCCCAAAGCATTTTTAGGTAACATTCCTTTAACCGCTTTTTCGACAATTCTTTCGGGAATACGAGCTTGTAATTGGTCAAAAGTTTCTACTTTCATTCCTCCCGGTCTACCAGAGTGACGGCGGTATAGCTTTTGGCTACTCTTTCTGCCAGTGACCACTACTTTTTCCGCGTTGACGACGATCACAAAATCGCCAGTATCCATGTGAGGAGTAAAGGTAGGTTTATTTTTACCCCGCAAAATCATTGCAATTTCGGTAGCCAGGCGACCTAAACGCTGCTCGGCAGCGTCTACAACATACCATTTTTGTTCTGAACTTTCTTTTATTGGTAGAGGAGTCTTAATCATTTCTTTAACAACATCAATTGCTTATATTTAACAAGTAATTTAATCGGCAAGCATAAAAGTTGGTTGAGTGTCAAACCAAACTTGTTTGGGAAAAGGAAATTCAGGATAACCTACTCTCAAAAGACATAATCCCTTGGCGGGAGCAGAATATTTGACTTCTTCTCTTTTTTGGTCGATCCATATTTCTGTAAAACTTTCTAGCGATCGCTTTTCGGCGCCTACTTCTACTAGCATTCCTACCAGCAGCCTGACCATACCATACAAAAAACCGTCAGCTTGAATTTCTAAGTGAACAAACGAACCATTGCGGTAACATTTAGCTACTTGTACCTCTACCCAAGAATGCTTTCTAGCCGAACCTGCTCTTCTAAAAGCAGCTAGATGGTGTTTCCCAATTAGTGGGTTCAGGGCTTCTTGAATTAGAGATTCTTGCAAAGGCTGGTGATAATAATGCCAAGCCAAAGAATTAATAAATAAGTTAGGTCTTTTATCGGTGTAGATGGTATAACGATAACGTCGCCAAATTGCCGAAAACCGAGCGTGCCAGTTCAAAGGAACTTGGGCGGATGCTCTAATTAGTATATCTTCTGGCAATCTGCTGTTGAGAATTTTTGCCCATTTATCCGCTGGAATTGGGCCTGTATACTCAAAGTGAGCAACCTGGGCTGCTGCGTGTACTCCCGCATCAGTTCTACCTGCACCATGGATAATGATGGGAAAACCAATAATAGAAGCAAGAGCATTTTCCAGTTCTTCTTGGACAGTTCTCTTTTGGGGTTGTCTTTGCCAACCGTGAAAGTTAGTTCCCAGATATTGAATAACTAAAGCTACTTTCTGTTTTCGGGGAGCGTGAGCTTTTCCCCCTTCATCTTTTGGCAATGACTGCAAATTGTCAGACTGAAAATGGGGATTAATATTCATCCCTTATCGATCTTACATCCGTTAGGGAAACATTAGTTTAGACTAGCTCGATAATCGCCATTTCCGCATTATCACCACGACGACGCTTAGTTCTGACAATACGAGTATAACCGCCCTGGCGATCGCCATAACGGTCATTGACTGCTGCAAACAGGTCGTGAACCAAATCTTTATCGTAAATGTAGCCTATAGCTTGCCTTCTGGCTGCTAAAGAGCCGTCTTTTGCCAGGGCGATCATTTTCTCTACTTCCTTCCGTACTGCTTTAGCACGAGCTTTAGTGGTAGTTATTTGACCATAGCGAATAATTTGAGTTGCCAAAGAACGGAGTAAAGCCCGCCGTCGGTCGGCTGGCAACCCCAGTTCTGGTACTTTACAGCGATGTCGCATTGCTTTTTGTCCCTTTTTGCTCTATCTTGATGAACTAGGTTAAGTTTTTCCCGATTTTTCTTGTGGTAAGGTGATACCCAATCGCTTACGTAAGGCATCGATTACTTCGTCGGCTGATTTTTGACCGAAGTTTTTGATTTCTAACAGGTCTTCTTGGGTGTAGTCTAAAAGATCGGAGACTGAATTAATTTGTGCCCGTTTGAGACAGTTATAAGCTCGTACTGACAACTGTAATTCTTCAATGGGTATTTGGCTGGTCGGATCTTCGTCTTCTTGATATTCATCCACAATCTCTTCTAAGGTCAAGTCTTTAAGTGGATTGAATAAGTCGACGACGATTCCTGCTGCTTGAGATAAAGCTTCTTCTGGTTTGATGCTACCATCAGTCCAAATCTCCATGAGCAACCGCTCTTTGATTGTAGAACTATCTACACGAACGTCTTCCACCCCATAATTAACTTTAGTTACAGGCATAAAGACAGCATCAATTTGTAAGAAGTCCAGAGAACTCGCATCATCTCTACTTCTTTCTATAGCTCGATAACCTTTGCCTTTTTCTACCTTAAACTCCATCTCTAAGGTTGTTCCCTCAGTTAGAGTAGCCACATACTGACTGGGATCGATTATTTCTACTTCCGAGGGTAACTCGAACTGATTAGCAGTTACTGTTCCCGGACCAGTTGCTACCAAACGACCAATTTGAGGCTGATTGGTGTAGCTTTTGAGGATAATTTCCTTCATGTTCAGGATAATTTCCAGCACATCTTCTCTTACGCCTTCGATGGTGGCAAACTCATGGGTAGCAAAACCAAATTTATGCTCTTGCTTATGTCCATTTTTAGCCATTCCTCCGCCAATACGAATCGCTGTTACTGCTGCCCCTTCTAGGTTAGACAGTAAAACTCGTCTGAGAGAATTACCAATGGTTGTACCTTGACCACGATCGAGAGGTTCCAGAACGAATTTGCTATACTGATGTTGATTTTTGAGAGTTTTAGACTCTAAACACTCAATTTGGAATTGTGCCACAGACTGACCTCCCTTTATGGTTACAGCGATCGGTTTACGGTAAGTGCCCAAATATTAATTGCCGATCCAAATCTATTATCGGCATATGCTGCCGATCGCCAAATTTTTGCTTTCCTCTATAGTTATACTCGACGCCGTTTAGGTGGACGGCAACCATTGTGAGGGATTGGGGTAACATCGCGGATCAGGGTAATTTCCAACCCCGCACCTTGAAGTGCTCTAATGGCTGTTTCCCGACCGGCACCAGGTCCGCTAACCATTACTTCAATTTGACGCATTCCTTGGTCCATCGCTCTTCTGGCTGCGCTATCTGCTGCTGTTTGCGCGGCAAAGGGTGTTCCTTTTTTTGCTCCTTTAAATCCACTAGAACCTGCTGATGCCCAGGACACAACGTCTCCTCTAGTATCAGAAATAGTTACTATGGTGTTGTTAAAGGTAGATTGGATATGAGCAACTCCATGAGGAATGTTTTTTTTCTGCTTTTTTGCGCCGGTTCTTCTTTTTGGTTGCGCCATGTTATTTTTATCGTCAATAAATTAATGGGGTTATTTTTATTTATTTCTTGCCAGGAGCTTTTTTCTTCCCAGCTACTGTTATTCGTCTACCACGACGAGTACGAGCATTAGTACGAGTTCGTTGTCCTCTAACAGGCAAACCCATCCGATGACGACGACCGCGATAAGTACCGATATCGGCTAATCGCTTGATATTCATCGCTTCCCACCGTCTCAAGTCCCCTTCAACCTGATATTCTTCAAGTTGCGAGCGCAGTTTCGAGACATCTTCGTCTGATAAATCTCTTACTCTGGTATCGGGATTAACTCCTGTTGCTGCTAATATCTCTTGCGATCGCGATAAACCAATCCCGTAAATGTAAGTCAGCGCGATTTCCACACGCTTATCACGGGGTAGGTCTACGCCAGAAATCCTTGCCACGCTTTTCTCTCCCTACTGTTTTTGTTTACTTAATAATGTTTTTGTTTTGATTGGACGACACTAGCTAACCCTGACGTTGCTTATGTTTGGGGTTACTACTGCAAATCACCATGACGCGACCGCGACGGCGAATGACGCGACATTTTTCACACATTTTTTTTACTGATGGTCTAACTTTCATGCCTTTTTTGGCCACACTGCAAGCTTATAATTATATTTTATATTGTACTCTCATGTCAAATAATATAATTTGATATCCAAATCCATGGGTAATCTGGACTAATTTGTTATTTGTTTCGTAAACGATAAGTAATTCTGCCCTTAGTCAAATCATAGGGAGTTAATTCAACTTTAACTCGGTCTCCAGGCAAGATTTTAATGTAATTACGCCGTATTTTTCCTGAAATATGAGCTAAAACATTAAAACCATTGTCTAAATCGACACGAAACATGGCATTCGGCAGAGATTCCGTTACCGTACCCTCCATTTCAATTAAATCTTGTTTAGCCAATTGATTTATCCTCTAAAACTGTTTTTTTATTAATATCTTTACCGTTCAGCTTTCAATAGCTGCCTGCAAAGAGGAAGTTACTGCTTCCATAGATCGATCGCCATTAATCGATTGTAAAATACCTCTTTCTTGATAAAAACTAATCACAGGAGCCGTATCATCCCGATAAACTTGAAGGCGACGGCGAATAGTATCTTCGTTATCGTCTCTTCTCCCGCGCTCGAGCATACGAGTAATTAAAACTTCGTCTGGCACGATCAAATTAAGAGCAAAATCGGGAGATTGATTTAAATTAGCGAGTAGTTGTTCTAAAAAAGAAGCTTGAGCTAAATTTCGGGGGAAACCATCTAAAACCCAACCCTTTTGACTGTCTGGTTGAGTTAAACGCTCTTTAATCAGATCGAGAATTAATTCATCAGGAACTAATTCTCCTTTATCCATATAAATTTTCGCCTTTTGACCTAAGGGAGTTTGAGCAGTCATGGCTTGACGAAGAATATCTCCTGTCGATATATGAGGAATTTGGTAATAATTTGATAAAGTCTGTGCTTGTGTACCTTTTCCTGCCCCGGGAGGTCCCAGGAAAATTAATCTTTTCAATTAGTTACTACACTTGGAAATAGAAAGGAAAAAATAACCTTTAGTTGAATTAATTTAATTAATTTTTTTGCTGTTTTTTTCCCTTCTAAGCTTGTGCCCTCCAAACTTAAATTTTGAACAATGACCGAGAGGAGTTACGAGGAAACCTCGCCATAGTCAATCGAGGTATTGACCTTGGCTATAGCTACTTACTGTTTAACCATCCCCTCATAACGTTGAGAAATAACGTAGGTTTGAATTTGTTTAGCTGTATCAATTGCCACACCTACTAAAATTAGTAAAGAGGTAGCTCCTAAACCTCTAAAAGTAGTCACGCCTGTCGCTCCTTCAACCAAAGTAGGTACAGTAGCTACAATCCCTAAAAAGATTGCACCTAGTAAAGTTAGTCGATTGAGTACTTTTTCCAAGTAAGAACTAGTCGCTTTACCCGGACGAATCCCTGGGATAGAAGCCCCCATTTTTTTCAAATTTTGAGACATATCTACGGGATTAACAATTAAAGAGGCATAAAAATAGCTAAAAAATACAATTAGCAGCAGATAAGTAGCCACATAAATCCAGTTACCCGGTTGGAGAGAAATAGCAATCTGATTGACAACTTGACCTACCCCTCCTTCTGCTCCCACAAATCCTGCTAAAGACGAGGGTAAAATCAGCACTGCGGAAGCGAAAATAATGGGCATCACTCCGCCTTGATTTAATCTCAGGGGAAGATAGTTAGTTCTTTCTCGATATACTCTTTTACCGACTTGACGACGGGCGGAAATAATGGGAATACGACGAGTTCCTTCTTGTACGAAGACAATGCCAACGATCATTACTAAAAACACTAGTAGTAAGATAACTACTTGTGCCACTGCTTCGCGACCACCAGTTTGAGCAAATTCGATGGTATTACCCAGGGTTTTCGGTAAAACTGCCACGATATTGACAAAAATCAACAAAGAAGCACCATTACCAATGCCCCGTTCGGTAATCAACTCCGATACCCACATCACAAATATCGAGCCAGCAGTCAAAGCCAGTACTGTTTCGATGACAAACCACAGCCCATAATCGTTGGCATAAGGACGAAGTAAGCCAACAGTCAGACCCGTGCTTTGAATTATTGCCCAGCCCAAAGTAACATAGCGAGTAATTTGAGAAATTTTTCTTCTACCTGCTTCTCCTTCGTTTTTTTGTAGATCTTCGAGAGCAGGAATCGCAGCCGTAAGTAACTGCATGATAATAGAGGCATTAATAAAAGGAATAATACCTAAGGCAAATATGCCCAGAGCAGAAAGACCTCCTCCACTGAAGATATCGAGAAAACCGAGTACGGAACTGTTTTGAATTCCCGCAGCAAAAGCCTCTCTGTTAATTCCTGGCACGGGGACAAAAATGCCGAAGCGTACCAATATTAAAAGACCAATAGTGACTAGCAGCCGACCTCGAAGCCCGGCTGCTTGAGCCATCTGTAAAAAAGTTTCTTGTGCCGTTGGCGTTTTATCTCGAACCATGAAAGGTTACCTCTGGTTTAGTTGGCAGTTTAAATAAGTTATGGACTGGTAAATGTTATCTTATATTAATTTTTTTTACCTTAAACTTATGATAGTACCAATCACCATCTCTTTTTTGCTTACTTATTTAGTAAGTTCACAACTGCCCCCAGCAGCTTCTATTTTTTGTCGGGCACTAGTGCTAAAAGCTGCTGCTTTTACTGTTAATGGCACATTCAATTCACCATTGCCCAATATTTTCAGGGGGCCATCATTGCTAGTAACAATGCCACTTTCCATCAGCGAGGTTAAAGTTACTTCTGTATTCGCCTCTAGAGATGACAGCTTGTCAACATTGATAATCGTGTAGGATTTGGGATTGATTAAAGGAAAATGTTTGAGCTTGGGTACTCTTCGGTACAAAGGCATTTGTCCACCTTCAAAACCAGGTTTAGTTCCCGTACCCGATCGCGATTTTTGACCGCGCATACCAAAACCACAACTAGCTCCTTGTCCGGCAGATATACCGCGACCTACACGTCTTTTTCGCTTTTTTGAGCCAGATTTTGGGGTAATATTATTTAATTGCATAACTATTCCTCCCAGGACAGAATTAAGCATAGAGATGCTCTAAAGAAACACCCCTCTCTTGGGCTACTTCTGAAAAAGTACGTAAGCCTTCTAACGCATCAATGGCTGCTCTAGCGTTGTTGAGAGGATTATTAGAACCTAATTGTTTGGCCAAGATATTTTTAACACCAGCCAATTCTAAGACCGTACGAACTGCTCCCCCTGCAATTACTCCAGTACCGGGAGCAGCAGGACGCATAAATACTTTAGCTCCCCCAGCTACACCATTAGTAACATGATTGATAGAGCTAGCTTTGGTTAGGGATACTTCTACCAATTGTTTTTTAGCATCGGCAACGCCTTTGCGTACGGCACCAATTACATCTGCTGCTTTACCAACCCCGACTCCCACTTGACCTTTTTCATTGCCAACTACCACAATGGCACGAAAGCTCAGTTTTTTACCGCCTTTAACTACTTTACTGACACGACGAATCTGAACTACTCGCTCTTGCCAATTAGTTTCTTTGTCTTTGGCACGGCTTTTTTTCCGCGACTTTGTTTTTGCCATAATTTAGTAATACCTTATTGCTATTAATTAAAAATTTAAACCGGCTTCGCGAGCAGCTTCAGCCAGAGCTTTGACTCTACCATGGTAGAGATTACCACCGCGATCGAAAACAACTTTGGCAATTCCTTTCTCTAAAGCTCTTTGCGCGACAAGTTTGCCTACCGCAGCGGAAGCTTCACAAGTAGCACTAGAAGCTAATTCACCTTTTAAACTTGGTTCTACAGTTGAGGCAGCAGCCAACGTATTTTGAGCTACATCGTCAATCACTTGAGCATAAATATGATTATTAGAACGAAAGATAGATAAGCGAGGACGCTCGGAAGTACCGTTAACTTTTTTACGAATACGTCGATGGCGACGTTGTACCGAATCTTTGCGCGAAAGTTTCATATTTTCTATTTACCTGTCTTACCAGCTTTGCGTCTGACCATTTCGCCTAAATAGCGAATGCCTTTTCCTTTATAGGGTTCTGGAGGACGCACTCCCCTAATTGTGGCAGCGGTATTACCGACGACTTCTTTGTCAATACCACTAACAGTAATTTCTGTATTTTTTTCTACTGCTACAGTAATTCCTTCGGGCATCTCCATCTCTACGGGTTTACTGTAGCCTACATTGAGGGTTAGTTTTTTTCCTTGAGCTTGGGCGCGATAGCCCACCCCTTGAATTTGCAGTTTTTTCTCAAATCCTTTGGATACTCCTTCTACCATATTTGCCACTAGCGTACGAGAAAGTCCATGACGCTGACGGGCAAGGCGAGAATCATTTTGAACTGCCACTTGCAATGTATTACCATCTTGTTCGACAGCCACCAGAGAGGGTAATTCTCTGGCTAAAGTTCCTTTAGGGCCCTTGACTGTAACCTGAGAATCTTTAATATCTACAGTTACTTTATCGGGGATGGTAATTGGACGCTTACCAATACGAGACATGAATAATTACTCCTTAAATTACCAAACATAACAGAGGATTTCTCCGCCAATTCCTTGACGTCTAGCTTCCCTATCTGTCATTACTCCATGAGAAGTGGACACGATCGCGATGCCTATACCACCAAGTACGCGGGGTAAATCTTTTTGTTTAGAGTAAACTCGCAGTCCTGGTTTACTGACACGCTTGAGGGTGCTAATCGTTGGTTGACGACTTCTTCCTTTGTATTTGAGGGTAAGTACTACATATTTTTTTATTCCTTCTCCTGTTTCTTCATAACTGTCAATAAATCCCTCTTCGGTAAGCACTTTAGCAATGCTCCGTGTCATTCTAGTTGAGGGTACTTGAGTTGATGGATGCTTGACCATACAGGCATTACGAATGCGAGTCAGCATATCTGAAATAGTATCGTTTGCCGCCATTATTCCCTTTTTTCTTGTGTGATCCTCAGGATTTAGTTATCTCGGAAGGGCATACCCATCTCTTTGAGTAAAGCTCTTCCTTCTTCATCGTTATTGGCTGTGGTGACAATAGAAATATCTAGCCCCCGAATTTGATCGATGCTATCGTAGTCAATTTCAGGAAAGATTAGTTGTTCTCTTACTCCTAAACTGTAGTTGCCTCTGCCATCGAAGCTTTTAGGACTGACACCACGAAAGTCACGGATACGAGGTAAAGCTAGATTAATCAAGCGAGATAAGAAAGCATACATCCGTTCTCCTCTAAGAGTAACCATGACCCCAACGGGCATACCTTGACGAATCTTAAAACCAGCGATCGCTTTTTTAGCTCTGGTCACTACTGGTTTTTGACCAGTAATGATACTCAATTCGGCAATGGAAGATTCCAAGGCTTTAGCATTTTGAGACGCTTCCCCTAAACCTCGGTTAATAATTACTTTGGTTACTTTAGGTACTTGATGAATATTAGTGTAGCTAAATTGTTCTTTGAGCTTGGGGACAATAGTCTCTTCGTAAATAGTTTTGAGTGGTTTTACCATTTTCTTACTGTTTTTTCTTTCCCTGGGCTTGGTCAGGGGTTAATCAGTTATTAGTTGTCAGTTATCAGTTAACAGTTATTCTTGCTGTAATTCTGATTTGACGACTAGTCAGTTTAATCGATGATTTCGCCAGTTTTTTTGAGCATCCGTACTTTGCGGCCATCTTCTTTAAAGGTGTAGCCGATCCGGCTGGCTACTTTCTCTTTGTTGGAGTAGAGCATCACATTAGAACTGTGAATAGGAGCTTCAAAAGTAGCAATTTGCCCAGATTCCCCTTCTTGTTGGGGTTTTACGTGTTTAGTTCTTACGTTTACCCCTTTAACAACTACTTTGCTCGTTTTTGGCAATGTTTCGAGAACTTCGCCTACTTTGCCTTTATCACGACCAGAAATTATTTGAACGGTATCCCCCTTTTTAACGTGCATTCGATAACGTTGGGGACTCTGGTTATTTTTGTGCTTTGCCATTAGATTACCTCCGGAGCGAGGGAAACAATTTTAGTAAAGTTTTTATCTCTTAATTCCCGTGCTACGGGTCCAAATACACGGGTTCCGCGAGGGTTATTGTCCTGGTTGATAATGACGGCTGCATTATCGTCAAAACGAATACTCATACCACTTTCACGGCGCAGAGATTGCTTGGTTCTCACAATTACTGCTCTGACTACATCAGATTTTTTCACTGCCATGTTGGGTAGAGCATCTTTAACTACGGCAATAATGACATCGCCAATACCGCCATAACGAGTGTTACCCGTACTGAGAACTCGCAAACACATGAGTTTACGCGCTCCACTATTATCGGCAACATTAAGATAGGTTTGTTGTTGAATCACGGCTATAAAAATTTATCAAATAGAAATTATCAATTACTAGATTCGAGAATTTCCGCTACAGTCCAACGTTTAGTACGACTGAGAGGTCTGGTTTCACGAATACGGACGCGATCGCCAATTTTACATTTGTTTTCTTCGTCGTGAACTTTGTATTTTTGAGTTTTTACGACGATTTTGCCGTATTTAGGATGAGGGGCGCGGTTTTCAATGGCAACCACGATGGTTTTGTCCATTTTGTCGCTTACTACATCCCCTACTCTTTCTTTAACTGCCATAGTTTACTTTATTCCTCTTCTGCTGCGGTCGTTGATGCCGGTCTAGTTTGAGAGGCAGCTAGTTGACGCTCCCGCTCAACAGTCATCAGTTGAGATAAACGATGCTTACTATGCTTAAATAGGTGAGGTTTTTCCAGACGACGGGTTGCCTGTTCTAGTCTAAGTTGAAATAGTTGTCGTTTCTCTTTGACAATTTCTTCAGCTAGTTCCTCATCACTGAGCTTTCTGGCATCTTCTATACTAGGTAAAGCCATGATTTAGACGTAATCCTCTTCGCGAGTAATAAATTTAGTTTTGATGGGTAATTTCTGAGCAGCCAAACGCATTGCTTCTCTGGCTACTGGTTCTGCTACACCAGACATTTCAAACATGATGCGCCCTGGTTTAACTACTGCTACCCAGTATTCTGGGGAACCCTTACCAGAACCCATCCTTGTTTCTGCCGGACGCATAGTGACTGGTTTATCGGGAAAAATGCGAATCCAGATTTTTCCACCACGACGAACATAACGAGTCATGGCTCGCCTGGCTGCTTCAATTTGACGAGAGGTAATCCAACAAGGTTCGGTAGCTTGGAGGGCATATTCACCAAAATTGAGAGTGCTACCCCGATAAGCCATCCCCCTCATCCGTCCGCGTTGCTGTTTGCGAAATTTAGTTCTTCTTGGACTTAGCATAATTGATACTTTACTAGTTACTATCTATTCCGAACGGTCTTCAAACTTTTGACGACGACGTTGGCGACGAGGTGCTTGACTGGGAGTGGAAGCAGGAACTTCTTCTTGTCCTGGAATAATTTCTCCCTTAAATACCCAGACTTTAACGCCGAGAATCCCGTAAATTGTCAAGGCAGTACGATAAGCATAGTCAATATCGGCTCGGAGGGTATGTAAAGGAACTCTTCCTTCCCTTACCCACTCAGTCCGAGCAATTTCTGCTCCGTTGAGACGACCACCAACCTGAATTTTAATGCCTTGTACTTCTGCTCTTTGGGCTCTTTGAATTGCTTGGCGAACAACTCTCCGAAAAGATACCCTTTTCTCTAGTTGCTGAGTAATATATTCGGCAATCAGAGCAGCATCGGCATCTACACGAGATACTTCGACGACATTAATACGGATTTGACGCTGATTCCCAACTAGTTGTTGCAACTCGGTTCGTAATTTTTCAATTCCGCTACCACCACGACCTACTACTACCCCAGGTCTAGCAGTATGAATTTCTAGGTCGATTTGATCTGCCTTACGCTCAATTCTTACCTTGGCAATACCGGCGTTACTTAGCTCTTTAATTACGTACTGCCGAATTAGGTGGTCTTCTTGTAATAATTCTGGATAGCGTTTGGGGTCGGCATACCAACGAGATAAATGCTCTTTAGTAACGCCTAACCGAAAGCCAATTGGATGTATCTTCTGTCCCACAAATATTTCCTCGTCGAAAGTAATTACAATTGCGATTTGGTCGGTTTAGTCTTAGCCGATTATTCTGCTTCTGGAGCAACAGCTACAGTTATATGACAAGTTGGTTTACGAATTTGGTATGCTCGTCCTTGTGCCCTGGGGCGATAACGTTTTAGAGTAGGGCCTCCATCGGCAAAAGCTTTACTAACGACCAGGGTAGTAGGATCGAGTCCTGCATTATGTTCTGCGTTGGCAACAGCAGAACGCAAGACTTTCAGAATTGGATCGCAAGCTTTATAAGGCATAAATTCAAGAATAATTAGTGCCTCTCGATATTGACGACCGCGGATTTGGTCTAATACTCGTCGCACCTTAGAAGGAGACATACGAATGTAGCGTGCGATCGCCTTTACTTCATTTGTAGTATCTATTGCCATAGTTTTATCTAATAAAAATTATTTTTTATCGCCGAGCTTTTTTATCACTCTTTGAATGACCTTTAAAAGTGCGAGTAGGAGCAAATTCCCCTAATTTGTGTCCCACCATCTGTTCGGTAACAAACACGGGGATGTGCTGACGACCATTGTGTACGGCAATAGTATGTCCTACCATTTGGGGCAGAATTGTCGAAGCTCTCGACCAAGTTTTAATTACTTCTTTTTTGTTATTGGCGTTTAGTTTCTCTATTTTGGTGAGAAGGCTATCGGCAATGAACGGACCTTTTTTGAGTGAACGACTCATAGTATTTTAGTAAACAGTAAACAGTAATTGAGTTAGTAGTTAGTAGTGAAGCATCGCGGTCTTGGGGAGCCAGTCCGTTGCGGAGGTGTCCTCCGTTGTAGGAACTGGCGTGGTTTCCCCCACTCGCTGTTGCTGAACCCGAAGGGTTAGTAGTTACTAGTTAGTACCTACCCCCTACTCGTTAACTCCCTACTTTTTGAGTTTGACTTTAACGACGACGGCGAACAATAAGTTTATCGCTTTGTTTTTTCTTCTTGCGGGTTTTCATCCCTAAAGCTGGCTTACCCCAAGGAGTAACAGGGCCACTTCTACCGATTGGTGCCCGTCCTTCACCACCTCCATGGGGGTGATCGCAGGGGTTCATCGCGCTACCTCGTACTTGTGGTCGTCTACCTAAATGCCTGGTTCTACCTGCTTTTCCTAATTTTAGGTTTCTGGCTTCTACGTTACCTACTTGCCCGATAGTGGCGTAGCATTCTTTCCTTACCATTCGTACTTCTTTGGAGGGAAGACCGATAGTAACGTAATTTCCTTCTTTGGCCATTACTTTGGCAGCCGTACCAGCAGCTCGCACAATTTGACCGCCTTTTCCTGCTTTCAGTTCCACATTGTGCACGGTTTCCCCTAAAGGAATTTTGCTTAAGGGTAGAGCGTTACCTACTTCGATGGGAGAATCGGGGCCAGAAATAATAGTCGTGCCTACTTTGATTCCCAAGGGAGCGAGAATGTAGCGTTTTTCTCCATCTTCATACTGCACTAGGGCAATACGAGCATTGCGGTTAGGATCGTATTCGATCGCGATTACCTCAGCAGGAACATTGAGTTTATTCCGCTTAAAGTCAATAAGGCGATAGAGACGTTTGTGTCCGCCACCTCGACGGCGACTGGTAATTACACCACGATTGTTGCGCCCTTTGGCACTGTGTTTGAATTTGGTGAGAGATTTTTCGGGTTTGCTTTTGGTAATGTCCGCAAAATCGGAAACTGTCGCTTGACGAGTCCCTGGGGTGTATGGTCTAAAAGAACGAATACCCATGGTTATTGATGAATTGCTTAGTTGTTCGTTGTCAATGGAGTAAGAAATAGGTTTTTCTTCTTACTCTTAAAAAAGTTAAATAGTTAAACTTCTGGGAATAGAGTGATGGAATCTCCTTCTTTAAGGGTAACGATCGCTCTTTTATATTGGGGTTTGTAACCGATAAATCTACCGACTCTGCGTTTTTTACGAGGCAGACGAAGAGTGTTTACTTTCGTAACGGTTACATCAAATAAACTTTCGATCGCTGCTCTGATTTCTGGTTTGGTTGCTTTGGGCAATACATCAAACACATATTTGTTTTCCTCAAGTTGGATCGTCGCTTTCTCAGTAACAATTGGCTTGAGTATTAAATCTGCTAAATCGCGAGGGTTATACTTAGTCACTGTATACCTCCTGTATTTTTGCCAAAGCTTCTTTGGTAATTACAATTTTGTTGGCGTTGAGTAGATCGAAAACATTAAGGTTAGTTGCCTTAATTAACTTAACGGTACTTATGTTTCTAACTGAGAGATAAACATTATCGGGAATATCATCCAGAATTAACAAGACCTTAGCTTTAGCTTCTACTCCCCAACGTTCTAAAGCGGAGACAATTTCCTTTGTTTTAGGGCGGTCTAGCTGTTCGGCAAAATTTTCGACGATAATTGTATCTTCATTACGACTGCTCAATGCCGTTCTTAGTGCCAAACGTCTCTCTTTGCGATTCATTTTGGTACTAAAATCTCTGGGTTTGGGGCCAAAGATTACACCACCACCACGCCAGAGAGGAGAACGAATTGAACCCGCACGGGCTCTACCCGTTCCTTTCTGCCTCCAAGGTTTCCGTCCACCACCGCGAACTTCTGCTCTGGTTTTAGTCGATGCCGTACCCTGACGAGCATTATTCAGTTGTCTGACTAAAGCACAATGAACGATATGTTCGGCATTTTCTTCTTTGGCTACTTTTAATTCTAGGGTAGTCTCGCCAACATCTTCCCCTTGCCAATTTTTAACTACACAATTAACCATAATTACTTATTGCTATGAGTAGGTTGTTTGTGGATTTAAGTCCCATCGACAACCCTTTATTTTCTACCAATGACTTTTGTGGGAACGATGTTTAATAAATTTCCTGGTTTGCCCGGTACTGCACCTTTAATCAAAAGGAGATTTTTCTCGGCATCTACCTCCACTACCTGAAGCTTACGGATAGTTACTTGAGTTCCACCATAGCGACCAGCCATTTTCTTCCCGGGATATACTCTTCCAGGAGTAGTACCCGCCCCTGTAGAACCTGGTAAACGATGGTTTTTGGAGCCGTGAGTCATATTGCCTCGTCTAAAGTTATGCCGTTTTTGATAACCGGCAAAACCACGACCCATAGTTTTTCCACTTATATCAACAATTTCTCCTGCATTAAAGATATCTGCTTTAATGGTTTGACCGAGCTCATAAGTATCAGTATCGTTCGTCCGATACTCTTTGAGATGGCGCAGAGGAGAAGCACCAGACTTGCTTAAATGACCTAGCTCTGGTTTAGTGATAGCTTTCTCTTTTACTTCTTCGTAACCAAGTTGCACTGAACTATAGCCGTCAGTTTCTTTGGTTTTGACTTGAGTTACTATACAAGGACCTGCTTGAACCACGGTGATAGGAATTGCAGCCCCTGTTTCTCGATCGAATATTTGGGTCATGCCCAATTTGGTGCCGAGGATACCGACAGACACAGAAATCAGCCCCTTTACTTGCTAAACAACATTGGTGAAGGTTGAGCTCGAATTAACGGCTCAAATTAATATACTGCTACACGCCAAAAAACCTATCTTGCTTTAGTGAAATACTCTCTTTGTAATTAAAAGAATGTTTTTCACCCCTAGCTTACCGCTATGCACAAGATAGTTAGCAGCAACAATTTTTTATAGTTTTTTGAAGATTACAACCAGATTGATGGCTGAATCGCCTTAAACGCCTGGCTTTGTTAATTAACCTCGGTTCTCGAAGACTTAAGAAATTATTTTCTCAGTATCTTAGAGGAGGCAGACCAGTTTGCAACAGACCGCTACCATCTTTAAGTTGCCCTAACTACTCAAATAGTTATAATTGGTTTTAAAAACCAACTTACAAAGGCTCATATCATCCGGTCAATACAACCTGACTGAGTCTTTACTTTACAGTTTTTGGTAACTTAACAAATTGTGACGGTAGCTTTTTAGTCACAATCACACATTATAGGCGACAAATGCTCGTTTTGGCAAGCAAAAGTCGCTTCGCTCTAGTTAGTAGTTGGGAACTGAGGTTTACCTTATAATCAAGACAAAAGTTTTAACTATTATATAGACAAAAATATGCCATTAATCACCACTGGTAAATCATTTATTCGTGCCCTAGAAAAAGAAGGGGCTTTGGGTATATACATGCCTTTAGAAGGAGGATCGGAAGGACGCTATCAGAGACGTTTGCGGGCATCAGGTTACAATACTGTCAACATAACTGCTAGAGGTTTAGGAGACCCTGCTGCTTATTTAACTAAAGTTCATGGTGTTCGTCCCCCTCATTTGGGCAAGAAAGATATCGGTCAAGACGCAGCGGTAGGTTCTATATATTACATCCAACCTATTGCTAGTTATGAGTTAGAAAACCTATTCCCAAATTCTAAAGGTTTAGCATTATGGATTATGGAAGGACATATTTTGTCTACTCAAGAAATTGAATATCTAGTTAACTTACCTAAAATAGAACCACGTATAAAAGTTGTTTTAGAGATGGGAGGAGAGCGTTATTTTCGTTGGGAACCCCTGGCAAAGACTCTAGCAGCAGCTTAGGATAGAAAGAGCTGGAAAAAACAACAATAAGCAAGGGAGGCGATATGCTAGAAAACCGCGATTATACGCTAATTATTGATAAAAGCGGTAGTATGACCCGCAAAGATCGACAAGGTGGCAAAACTCGTTGGCAAGTGATGCAAGAGTCTACCCTTGCTTTAGCTAGTAAATGTGAAGAATTTGACCCTGATGGCATAACTATCTATGTTTTTTCTGGTCGCTTTAAACGTTACGATAATGTAACTGCCGAAAAAGTAGAGCAAATTTTCCGTGAAAATGAACCTTCAGGTAGAACAGATTTAGCAGGAGTCTTGCAAGATGCTTTAGATGATTACTTTCAGAGGAAAGCAGCAGGGCAAACTAAAGACAACGGCGATACCATTTTAGTGGTAACTGATGGAGAACCAGACGATCGCAAAGCAGTAATGCGCATTATTGTAGAAGCATCACGAAAAATTGAACGGGATGAAGAGTTAGCAATTTCTTTTATCCAAGTAGGTACCGATCCTGATGCTACTAAGTTTCTCAAAATTTTAGATGATGATTTGCAGAGTGCTGGAGCTAAATTTGATATTGTAGATACGATTACAATGGAAGATATGGAAGACTATACCCTAACAGAAGTCTTGCTTAACGCTATTGTTGATTAGTCTTAGAACTTCTTAAAAAGTAACTTCCTCAACTAGAGCAGAGGTGTAGCTATGAGCGAAATGGATGAATTATTAGCACAGCTAAAAGCAGAATACAAACCAAAAAAACCACCTTCACCATTACCAAAACCATCTTCATCGGCTACGCCATCTCCTCAAAAATCTAATCATCAGAGTGGTAAACAACTAGATAATCTCTTAGCCGACTTAAAAGCAGAATTCAACCCAGAAAAACCCAAACAGAAAGATAAACCCCCACAAAAGCGGACAAAACCAACTTCTGTAAGTTCATCTTCTGGCAATCGATCGACTCCCACCTACAATAACAATCTCATTGAATCTTTAAAAGAAGAATATCAAGCACAAGAAAGAGAAGAACAACAGCGCAGACAAAAAGAACTGGCAGCACAACAAAAACGAGAACAAGAAAAAGCAAAAAGAAGAAGACAGGCTTTAAGACAAGAAGCCCAGGAGTGGTTAAAAAATCTTAACCTTAATTCTGATGAAGGTTTGTGGTTTGAAGAGTTCTCCTACTCCTACGACTCCAAATTAGAAGCAGCGATCGATTATCTTCAAGCAATCCGAGAAACTCGCAGATTGGGATAATTTATAATTAAACCTGCCCAACGAGAAGTATAATGCAGTCCCAATTCAATTTTTTCCATCACTGGTATCCTCTTTCCCCAGTTGAAGACCTAGACCCCCACAGACCAACCCCTGTAACCATACTGGGACTTCGCCTGGTTATTTGGAAACCTCGAGCTTCGGACACATTTCGGGTGTTTCTAGACCGATGTCCCCATCGTCTCGCGCCTTTGAGTGAAGGAAGAGTAGATGAAGAAACGGGTAATTTAATGTGTAGCTATCACGGTTGGCAATTTGACGATCGAGGAGTTTGTACCACTATTCCCCAAGCAGAAAATCCCGATCTTGTCAGCAAAAATAAAGCTAATTTGTGTGCGGTAGCTTTACCTTGCCGTCAAGAAAACGATTTACTCTGGGTTTGGGCAGATTCCCAATCTGTCGAACAAGCCGAGCAAACACCATTACCTCTATCCCCCCAAGTAGATGCCAGTCAAGGGTTTGTGTGGTCTTCGATGGTGCGAGATTTAGAATATGATTGGCAAACTTTGATAGAAAATGTTGCCGACCCCAGTCATGTGCCTTTTGCTCATCATGGCATACAAGGCGATCGCCGACGAGCCAGACCTATCCCACTAAAAATTGCTCAGTCAACGCTTGATTTAATAAAAGCTTATGTTGACAAACCTTTTAAAACTACCATTATTTTTCAACCTCCTTGTCGTTTAGAATATGCCATCTCTTTTAGTCCAGAAAAACAAGTTGGACTCGTTACTTATTGCATTCGCGTTACCCCAGGCAAATCGAGAATTGTGGCTCAATTTCCTCGGAATTTTGCTCAAACCCTTCAACGCCTTACACCTCGTTGGTGGGAACACGTTAAAATTCGCAATCAAGTCCTTGATGGTGATATGATTCTTCTCCATCAACAAGAAAGCTTTCTACAACAAAAACAGAAAACAGAAAGTTGGAAAACTGCCTATAAATTACCCACTAGTGCCGATCGCCTGGTAATTGAATTTCGTCAATGGTTTGATAAATACTGTGGGGGAAAACTACCGTGGCAAGAAGTAGGAATCAGTAACCAAACAACCCAGATCGATAACGACCGTAAACTAATTCTCGATCGCTATCACCAACATACTCAGCATTGTAGTAGCTGTAGAAATGCCCTAAAAAATGGACAGCGTTTACAAGCAATACTCTTAACCTACTTTATTTTGACTGTTTCAGGAGTCGCTTTAATGCCAGACCCATTGAGATTAAAATTAGGTCTACCCCTAATAATTTTGGCACTTTTAGGTTTAGCGGTTGCTGCTTGGCTCAGATTTTGGTTTCAGCCGAGATTTTATTTTGTAGACTATATTCACGCCGACAAATAATTATTGAGAAAACTTGTTGTCACCAAAAAAGCTGTCAGCTATCAGCTACCACGTAGGCAGTTAATTAAAAGCTGATAGCTGATAGCTAATAGCTAATAGCTATTTGACATTAATATTCATTCCATTCTTTAGCTGCATCAGCCACAGCCTCCTCTACAGTTTTTTCTTTTAACATGGCAGCTTGTAAATTTTCGTAAATGGCTTTTTGCAATAAGTTAATATTCTTCATAGCTGGAATCAATACTTCTGCATCTTTAAGTTGAAGCGCACTAATTTTTCTGGCTTGTTCTACAGGGGTATTAGTGTCTTGTTGTTCTAATTCTTGAATATATTGGTCTACAGCTTCTACTGTCGAAGGAAGTACATTAGCTTCTTGGGCAAAAGCTAACTGATTGTCTGTATTAGTGACATAAAGAGCATATTCTAGGGCTTTTTTCGGTTTATCCGTATCTTGAGGAATAACTAAATTCATTACTGCCACATTTTTTTTACCAGTTTTTCCCGTAATTTGGGGTGCAGAAGCAGAAACAGCAGCAATAGTTGGTGCATTATTGGCAATTGCTGCTAAAAATTCTGCCCCAGAAGATAATAATGCTGTTTCTCCTGCTTGGTATAATTCAATTCCGTGACGATGTCCTTGGGTTAAAACTTCTGGTGGTAATAAACCCTGTTGGTACAAATCTACCCAATAGCGAAAAGCAGCAACGCCAGCAGGAGTATTGAAAGCAGCTTTGCCGTTTTTATCGACTAATTCAACACCCATTTGGACAAAAGACTCTAATACTTCTCCCGAGTCTTCAGGCACGAAAGTAACAAATAAAGCATATTTCCCTGTTTTCTGTTTAACTTGTTTGGCTACTCGAGCAAGTTCTTTATAAGTTAATGGGGGTTGAGTAATACCTGCTTTTTTTAATAACTCTTGATTGTAAATAGTTACTCTAGTTGTGAGATACCAAGGAAGACCAAAAGTTGAAGTCTCACAAGTATTATTTTGGCAAATTTCAATGCTACTTGCTTGCCAAATTTCAGGTAGATATTGCTGTTGTATTTGAGGGGAAACTAATTCATCTAAATCCAACCAAGCATTACGAGTAGCTAATTGAGAGGCGAAGTTAGGATTTAAGTTAACCACATCAGGAGATGTTTTAGCTGAAATAGAAGTTAATATTTTGCTTTCCATAGCTGACCAAGGAACATCTACCCACCTAATCTTTAGGTCTTGATTAGTTGTTTCAAAATTAGTGTTGACTTCAGCAAAATATTCTGTAAATTGAGGCTTTAGTTGCATTGTCCAAAATTCTAGTTCATTGTTGTTTTTGGAAGAAGAACTAGAAGTACATCCCCATAACAAGCTGCAAGACAAGCCTAAAGATAACCACAAACTGAATTTTGTTTTAGTAAGCATCATTTTTGATTGGATTAATATTAGTTTTAAAAACCAATAAAACATTAAATAGATAAGAAGTATCTCTACTTAAGTATTCTTGTCTAGAAAAATATGAATAAATTAAATATTTTTCGGTATAACCACTTATCTTAAAAAGATATTTTAGCAGCTAGAATGTCCTACAGTATTGAAAAAAAGGAATTAATTCAGAAATTCTTTAACCTAAAATATAGTAAATGGCAAGATTAACTTCGATCGATAAAAACTAATAATTTATTTAAACAAATTGAAAAGTATCCATTAAATTAGAAGTTGCAATTCATAAAATTAGTGTGGACAATTAGGAACTACAAGCTATCAAGTAAAGATCTATTGGGAATGTATATATGATAAATAATCTAACTGGTTTTTTGAATCCCAAAAGTAGTGGTATTGGCTTAGAAATCAATCCGCAGCAAATTAATATTGCTCAGATGATCGAACAAGGTCAACAATATAAGCTACTAAAAAATGTATCAAAAGAAGTTCCTGAGGGAGTCTATGAAGACGGTCAAATTGTCGATTCATTAACATTGGCAGAACTGATTAAAGACACTCTCAAAGAGAACAGAATCAGTGCTAAAAAAGTAGCTACAGCAGTCCCCATGAGGGAAGCGGTAATCCGCATCATTCCCGTGCCAGCAGAATTAGATGAGCAAGAATTGCGGGACATGGTTTTAGTTCATGAAGCTAGTTTATATCTTCCCTATCCCCGAGAAGAAGTAGACCTAGACTACCTTAAGCTGGGTTATTTTATGGATAAAGACGGTATTGAAAAGGTTAATGTTTTACTAGTAGCCACGAAAAGAGAAGTTACCGATTTATATCTCGAAGTTTTTCAGCAAGCAGACTTACAAGTCGATGTACTAGAAATCAACAGCTTTGCTTTAATTAGAACCATTAGAGAACAGCTAAGACAATTCGGCTCTAAAGAAGCAGTAGTGTTGGTCGATCTTGAATTTGACAGTACAGAAATTGCCATTATTGTCGAGGGAGTGCCTCAATTTTCGCGGACAGTTCCTATTGGTACTTATCAAATGCGTACCGAGCTTTCCGAAGCTATGGGTTTACCTATCTCTAGAGATACAGACTTACTTCAGGAGATGAGTTTAATTGCTAATCCTGGAGACGGTGAAGATAAAGGAATGTCTCAACTCAATCCAGGAATGTCTGCATTACTGAAAATTTTGGGAGAGTTGATTGATGAACTCGGTCGCTCGATTAATTTTTATTTGAACCAAAGCGAAGACTTAGAAGTAGCACAACTCCTGTTAGCCGGTCCTGGCGCGGGAATCGGACAAATTGACGAATTTTTTACTCAAAGACTAAACATACCAACTATGCGAATCGATCCAGTTACAGCATTAGCCTTAGATGTTAATGAAGATATTTCTGCTGTCAAACGACCTAGTTTGGGCATTGTTCTCGGTTTAGGTATGCGGGAGGTATAAGTTTATGTATAGTTTAGACATTAATTTTCTTAAAGACAGGGGTCTAACGGTAGCAGACAAAACTGCTTCTAGCGTTACCAGTACTCCCCAGCCGATAACTAGTAAAATACCTATTATCGCAGGAGCGGTCGCTCTTGTTCTATTACCTTTACTTGCTTTTGTTCAATTAAAATCGATCGAGAAACAAACAGCAGAAGCAGAACAAAAAATTCAAGAGCTAGACGCGGAAATTGTTAGAGTTGGCAATCAAAACCAAAAAATTAAAGATGCTAGAGCTCAAATCGATGCCATAGATCGAGAAACTAGAACTTTAGTTAGTGTATTTGACCAAATTAAGCCTTGGTCGGCAATTTTACTAGAAATAGGTGAAAGAATACCCCCTGGAGTCCAAATTGACTCCATACAACAGAGTGGTTCGGGCAATAATATCCAGTTAACTTTTTCGGGTATTGCTCGTTCTTATGATGATGTCAATGACTTTGTGCTGTTTCTGGAACGTTCTCCCTTTTTCAACGCAGAGCAAACTAAGTTAGATAACGCCAATTTAGCTAATTTTGCCGTCGATATAGAAAATAAACTTCCCGATAATATTGCCATCGATTTTGACCAAGGTGTTAAATACAGACTTACTACTCGTCTCAGTAATGTTCCTGCATCTCAATTGATGCGGGAGTTAGAAAAAAAAGGTTCTGTTGGGTTAGTAACTCGACTAAAAACTCTAGAGCGTAAAGGAGCTATTTAAACATGACATTAGCTGAAGATTTTCTCGGTGATGATGACCAAAGTTTGGGTGCAGATTATCCCGAAGTTTTTGGCATTACTTTTACCCCTGTAATTAGTGGTATTGCTCTTGCTGTAGTGGGTATAGCTGGAGCTATTTATATATATATGAATATGGTTGCCCCCGCTAAAGAAAACTACAAACAAGTTCAGACCCAAGTAACAGAAAAACAAGGGCAACTAGACAGAATTAAGTCAGGTGATTTGGAAGAGCAACTTACCAACTTAAACAAACAGTTAGCAGAAAAAAAAGCTCTTAAATCTAAAGTTACAGCTTTATTCACTAATGCCGAAGATTTAGAGACTTTATTGATAGATATTAATAGTTTTGTAGCTGCCAGGGGCGCAAAAATGATTAACTATCGTCCAGACAATCAAATTACCGTTATTCAAGACGGTTCGTTAGGTAATGAAGTTAACGGAAAACTAAAACGTAAGGGTATTTCCCTAGAAATTGAAGGCTCTTATAGTCAAACTCAGGCAATTTTAAACGATATCGAGCGTTTGCAACCTCTTTTGATGGTTAAAGACTATAGTTCGCAAGTGAGCAAAAAAGCCCCAGTAGTTGTATCTGTAGGTCAAAAAGCCTTGATTCCAACTCAACCTCCCCAACTCAAAACTCGATTGAATATAGATGCAATTTTACCTTTGAGTCAGCAAGAACTGCTTGAAGCAAGAGCAGCAGAAGAAGCAGAGGAGTAGAGGAGCAAGGGTGCAGGGGTGCAGAGGGTGCAGAGGGTGCAGAGGGAGAAATAAACCGTATCTATATGAGTTTGGGGTTTGTAGTTACGTTCCCTGGAACGTCCTTAATTAGATTAGACCTATGCGCAAAAGTAAATTTTGCTCAGGTCAACAAATCAAAAAAACACCTCGATTAACCAAAACTAAAAGTGAGGGCGACCCCGCGTCGGCGTAAGACGCAAGGGAACGCGCCCGAACCCGAAGGGATAATAGCTAATAGCTAATAGCTAATAGCTAACACAACCGAGATTTTTGATTTATGCAAGAAGTCTATTTTTGTTAGCAGTATAGCCTAAGGAGTGAACAGTGAAGAATTATTACAATCAAATTAGATTTTTGACTACCGCAGTTTTAATTTTTTTGGTAGCCAATCCATCTAAAGCAGCTAATCGTCAAATTGCTGGAGTTAAATTAAACTCTACCAACAAAGGTATTGAATTGAGACTAAAAACAGCAGGACAATCAGGGAATCCTTCTTCCTTTTTTACTGTCAGTGGAGATAATAGCTTAGAAGCTAATCTAATTAATACAGAACTCAAGCTACCCCAAGGAACTAACTTTCATCGAGAAAATCCCTTTCCAGGTATAGCAGAAATAGCAGTACGTCAGCTAGATAAAAATAATACTCAAATTTCTATCTCAGGAGAAAAAGGCGTAGCTGTAAAACCAACCTTACAAGAGCAAGAAGGGGAAATTGTCCTCAGCTTAACTCCTGATGCTAAAACTAAAAAAAGCTCTTTGCAATCTACTTTGGTACGTCTAAAGTCTAGCTTTAAAGAGATTATAGCTCAATTGCCAACACAAAAAAAACAAGTTGATTCTTCTAGAAGTAACAACCCTGGTAGACAAAATTCTAATGTTTTAGTTCCTAATCCAGAAATTGTAATTAGCGACAAAGACAACATCGATCTCGATAAAGACAAAATTGCTGATAATCACCGCAGATCATTCCGCAATAACCGACGTTATTTACCTAGAGCCGTTGCTCCTCCTGTAGGAGATATGGCTGTTTCTAATATTGATGCTAGCCCCGAACTAATCGATTTAGGTTCATCTGCAATAGTTCCTCGCTTAGTCCTGCGCGATGCTCCTGTAAGAGAAGTTTTATCTTTGTTGGCTCGTTCTGCTGGTTTGAATTTAGTCTTTACTGATACTGGGAATTTGGGAGAAGAGGACTATAGCGAAGAAGGAAACCAAGAAAAAACTATTTCTCTCGATTTAGAAAACGAACCAGTACAAGAAGTATTTAATTCAGTACTCTTGGTTTCGGGAATGAGTGCTAATCGTAAAAGGAACACCATCTATGTTGGTACCAATTTACCATATCAAGCTCGTAATTTAGTAAGTAGAACTGTACGCCTTAATCAAGTAAAAGCGGAAAATGCTGCTTTATTTTTAGCCAGTCATGGAGCAGAAGGACAAAGATTAACTACTGAAGTAGAAGAAATAGTCGATCCAGAAACTGGCAGGGTTTCTCAAAGAACAGAAAAACCTGCCCAGTTAGAAAATCTAGGTTTAGATGAAGAAGATGATGGTACTACTGCTGCTGTACTAAAAGGATTGCGGATAGCCACCGATGACAGATTAAACTCTATTACTCTAATTGGTGAACCCCGCAAAGTGCAGATGGCTACTACCTTTCTTACTCAATTAGATGCCCGTCGTCGTCAGGTAGCAGTTAATGTCAAGGTGATTGATGTTAATTTATCTAATACAGATGAATTTAATTCCAGTTTCTCCTTCGGAGTTAATAATACTTACTTCACTCAAGATAATGGAGTAGCAACTTTAAGATTTGGTGACAATCCACCAGGTCGAAATAATAATCCTGATTCTGATCAATTTAGGTCTCCAGTAAGAAATGTACTCAATCCTAAAAAATTCCTTGCTTCATTAACTGCTCAAGTTACCAGTGGGAATGCTAAAATTTTGACCGATCCTACACTAGTAGTACAAGAGGGACAAGAAGCTACAGTCAAACTGGTAGAAGAGGTTATTAAAAGTGTAGAAAGTGAAATCGATTCAGATAGCGGAGTTAGAACCATTACTCCTGTTATTGGTGAGGCTGGATTGACTCTGAATGTCAACATCGAACAAATTGATGACAATGGGTTTGTTTCTTTATCTGTCAATCCTAAAGTCACCTCTTTAGGACAAATCGAAGAGTTTAATAGTGGTGATGGTGCTGTTAACGAACTTCAATTATTAAGTAATCGGGAACTCAATTCTGGTTTGATTAGACTGCGGGACAATCAGACTTTAATTCTCTCCGGTATTATCCAGGATCAAGAACGGACAGATATATCTAAAGTGCCAATTTTAGGAGATATTCCTTTGCTTGGTTCTTTGTTCCGAAGCAGTGAAAAAACCAATGAGCGAGCAGAGGTAATAGTTGTACTGACTCCCCAGGTAATTGACGAACAATCTGAGTTGGGTTCTAATTACAGACCAGGAAAGGATGCTCGCGAAATGTTACGAGAGCGTGGATTTGATTCCATGCCGAATTCAATGCCTAATGATGGTCAACGGTAAACCTGGGTAGAACAGAATATGTAGGGGTAAACTGCCGTTTGCCTCTACTTGTTTAATGTAGCTAAATGCGTCAACAAAGTATCAGTTGTCCAAGTTGCTACACCACATCCGAGAAAATCATTATCTGAAGTCCAAATTGCTGCTTCTAAAGTTAATGCTAATGCTACTGTAAACCAATCATTAGGATCGCGGGGAATTCGATTTCTGGCAATAGTTTCGTATGCTGCATAAACTTCGTGAGGAACTACGAACACTTTTGCTTCAGCCAAAGCTACCGCATCAAAGTTTTTTTATACTGAATTTTGCCCCCCTAGCCCCCCAACTTTGGGGGGAATATATGATAAAAGTCCTCCAAGAATACCCCCAAGATTGGGGGTCACGGGGGCAGGGGATTTAGGGGGCTTGAACGTATAAAATTAGACTTCTCAGACAACCTATGAGATAAATTTAAAGCACGACTGAGGGCAGATTCATCCCACATTCCGCACGTCATTATGTAATATGCAATGATTATGCTTTTTTGACAGTTGGCGATCGCCAACTGTCTTTTAATAAGAGACGATAAATGGTTTAAAAAGCAGTATTGTATCTAAATAGAAACCAATTGGCATGCTACTTACCGTACTACAATTTGACGTGCGGAATGTGGAATTCATCCATACCACTTTCTGCCATAGCTTGTTCTACTGTTTGAGAAAGTCTTTGTAGTGCCTGTTTAATTTCTATCTCATTCGATTGTTCGACTGGAATTTGACACTCCCTCGCTTTTAGCGAGGGATTCTTGAGCTAATCACTGCTTTTTTCAGTTGCCCTACTCAAAGTCTTACACGATTATGTCTAAACCCAGCCTACTAGAATATCACTTGTTATCTAGATGCCCACTTGCGGTTTACTCTCCAAGCGTTATCGGATTTTCACCGACCGTTTGGGTATGCCCTACCCTACGGGGATTACTCTCAAATGCTTTTACTATTTCATTCACCGTTGTTATGCGGTTACTGCACTATGTTTTATGTGGTTTTCGTTACCCAACTCTCGTGTCTCTTGTGCAGACTTTCGGGTTCTAGGGTTCAACTCAATTGAGTCATTCACAACCGCCCAAAAAGGGACTCCCACCCAGAGGCTTCAAACTAAGACTAGTATACAACAACCAAAACCCTTGCTATATGAAGATTTGGTATCAAAACTGTAAACCTACGACCGATGATTTATCTCGCTCGTTTTCATGAGGGGCTGTCATCTGAGGTTTCCTCAGATGTTTATACGCCCCGTCCCTCACTTTTAGTGAGGGTTTTCTCACTCGCAAAAAGATAAAATCCGACTAATTTACCGTGACGCTTTACAGCTACAACTTCCCTACTGGCTAGGTATTGAGATGCTTTATCTCTAAATTCTCGTATGCCAACACTTTTCATAATCGTTTCAAAATGTGGTCATTATGTGGTCACAATTTTAATTATAAGATTGATAAAGACACGAGCGATCGAAATTTTAGATGAGGATGGAAAAAGTTGAATAAAAAATACGATCGAGACTTTGTCGCCTGGTCTGACGAACAAGCAATGTTATTGGAGCAGCAGCGATGGAGCGAGTTAGACTTGGCGCACTTGGTAGAAGAGGTTAGGGATTTGGGAAATCGTCACAGAGACGCATTGGAAAGCCAATTAACCAGGTTACTAATGCACCTATTAAAGTGGAATTATCAGCCAGAAAAGAGGAGTGGTAGTTGGGAAAGTACTATTAAAGAAGCTAGAAAGCAAATCGATCGCTTAATTAGAAAACATCCTGTTTTAAACGTTCATCTAGAAATAGCTCTGGCTGAGTGCTATCAAGATGCGCGAGAGGATGCTAGCGATGAAACGGGGTTGGACATCGACACTTTTCCTATTTCTTGCCCTTACACGATCGAGCAAATTAAAGACCGCAATTTTTGGGGAGAAGATTGAGATCGGGAATTGGAAAAGCGATCGGAACCGCCTCTTACAAAATAGAATCAAAATATACCCAAAAATACGTAATTTTACTAGCTCGAAGGTATCAAATCGCTACAAACAGACCGTGAAATCGAAAAAAATTGTTGAAATCTGCATCATTTAGTGGTTTCAGCGATCCATATGGGGCAAGTAGAGCTTAGAATAAGGCAATGAAAATTACAGCCTGTGGTTATTTAGAGGTTTTGTTACCTCAAGTAACATAAATCGAGCTCATCTGCATGACTTTTAAAATAATTAAAGTCATCAGCACATTATCTTCCGAGGTTTCCAGATACAGGCTATATTCAATAAGCTAATAAAACTCACAAAAAGGAGATTTCTCTATGAATAAAGGTGAATTAGTCGATCGCATTGCTCAAAGAGCAACAGTGACTAAAAAGCAAGCTGATGCAGTTTTAAGTGCAGCCATCGAGACTATTATGGATGCAGTAGCTGACAATGATAAAGTAACTTTAGTTGGCTTTGGCTCTTTTGAACGCCGTCACCGCAAAGAGAGAGAAGGACGTAATCCCAAAACTGGAGAAAAAATGGCGATTCCAGAAACTTATGTTCCTGCTTTTTCTGCGGGTAAATTGTTCAAAGAAAAGGTTGCACCTAAATAACCATCCAGTCATTTTTCTTTCTATCTGCTTTTGAATCGACCTAAACACGGTGGAAATTTGGCTTGGGCAGCAGCAGTTGCAGGCTGTCCAGCTTCTTCTATTATGGATTTTTCGGCTAGTATTAATCCTTTAGGACCACCGTCTAGAGCGATCGCTGTAGTTCGACAGAACCTCGATCGCTTAACTGCTTACCCAGACCCGAACTATACTCAGCTAAAAGAAACCCTAGCTCGGTATCATCAAATATCGGCAGACTATATTTTGCCTGGTAATGGTTCGGCAGAATTATTGACTTGGGCAGGTTGGGAATTATCGCAACAACAGGTTACTTATCTCATTACTCCTGCTTTTGGCGACTATTGGCGGGCTTTAACCGCTTTTAAGGCTAATTGGTCTAAATGCCAACTTAACTTAGGGTATTTAGAACGGGAACAAATAACCACTCTTGCCGATATCCTACCTGACCAAGACCTTATTCCTGTCAATTCTGGACTGTTACTCAACAATCCCCATAACCCTACGGGTAAAATTTGGACTAGAGACGAAATCTTACCCTATTTAGCTAAATTTGCCCTAGTGGTGGTAGATGAAGCTTTTATGGATTTTTTACCGCCAGGAGAAGAACAGAGTTTAATTTATGCAGTCAAAGATTTTCCTAATTTGGTAATTTTGCGTTCTCTAACCAAGTTTTATAGCCTTCCAGGGTTACGCATTGGTTATGCGATCGCCAATCCAGACAGAATCCAACAATGGCAAAAATTTCGCGATCCCTGGTCGGTTAATACTTTAGCAGCCATAGCAGCCGAAACTGTTATTGGCGATAAACAATTTCAACAACAAACTTGGAACTGGCTACCACCTACCAGAAAGGAATTATGGCAGGGATTGGCTTCTCTCCCAGGGTTACAACCTTTGAATAGTGCTGCTAACTTTCTGCTAGTAAAGACTACTAAATCCAGTACTCAACTACAAGCAGAATTGTTAAAGAAATATCAAATATTAATTAGAGACTGTCTCAGCTTTCCCGAACTTGGCGATCGCTATTTTCGGATAGCAGTTCGTTCTCAACAAGATAATAATTATCTGTTAGAAGCTTTATCGAATAGCTGTTAGCCAACAACTGTACGGGTCAACAGCCGTTAACCCCTATGTACAGGTCAACAGCCGTTGACCCCTACTAACCACTAACAAATTTTAGCTTTTATTTAAAATAGCCAACTTTTCTAGTTCTTCTGCACTTAATTCGGGAGATTGCCCGATAACTTCTTTGTACATTTTGATATATTCAAGGGCAGATTTGACCCAGCTAAAATCTTGACTCATTGCTCTTTGTTGTAGTTCTTGCCATTTTTCTTTATATTGGAAGCCTTCCCACGCTCTTACCATACAGGTATACAGATCGAGAGGTTCGTAGCGATCGAAACAATAGCCAGTACCTGCTGCATTGACAGGATCGTGATGAGAGACGGTATCGACTAAACCTCCAGTACGACGGACAATGGGAATACAGCCATAACGCATAGCCAACATTTGACTGATACCACAAGGCTCGAACTTAGAAGGCATGAGAAATACATCGCAACCAGCATAAATTCTTCTAGATAGGGCATCATTGTAAAGCAACTGTACCGACATCCGACCAGAAAATTTAGAAGCCATTTGCCACAATTGAGTTTCGTATTTGCGATCGCCTGTACCTAAAACTACTAACTGAGCATTAGTATAAGACATAAATTTCTCTAGGATTTGTAGCAGTAAATCTATTCCTTTCTGCTCGACTAAACGGGATACTACACCCATCAATAAAGCATTTTTATTTACTTCTAAACCTAATTCTTCTTGTAAGGTAATTTTATTAGGAGGTCGTTTAGCGATCGTTTCAGCAGTAAAATTCTGATTGATATATTTATCCGTAGCAGGATTATAACTTTCTGTATCGATACCGTTAAGGATGCCTCTCATTTTACCACTAATAAATGAAAGTAAACCTTCTATTTTTTCTCCGTATTCCGCCGTTTTAATTTGTTCGGCATAAGTGGGAGAAACAGTATTAACGCGATCGGCAAATTGTACTGCTGCTGCCATGGTATTGTGCCCTTGCATATACCAGGGACACCAAGTAATTTTTTCTAAATACCAACGCCAAGGACCTTGATAAGCTAAGTTGTGAATAGTAAAGACGGTACTGATATCAGGAGACTGATTCATCCATACAGGAAGCATCCCTGTGTGCCAGTCATGACAATGGAGTATTTGTGGTTTCCAATAATTCCAACAAAACTCGGCTGCACCATTAGCAAAGAAAGTAAATCGCCAAGCTTCATCTTCTCCTGCATAAATACGACGGGGATCGAAAGCTGGATGACCGAATAAATACAAAGGTACATCGGAATTGGGTAAAACGGTTTCGTAAACGGCAAAGTTTTGAAACATGGCATATCCCCACCAGACTGGCTCACTAGGAATATCAATTTTATCTGGGAGAAAGCCGTAATGAGGCATAAATATGCGAACATCGTATCCCAATTTTCTCAGTACTTTGGGTAATGCTCCCACGACATCACCCATGCCACCTACTTTGGCTATAGGTGCTGCTTCTGCTGCTACAAATAAGATTCGCATATACTCTTGCTCACTTTTTGGTTATTCTCTCACCTAAGATACAACGCAGGTGGCAACCCCGTAAATTTATTTTGAGACGGAAAATAATCTAGGGACTTTATTTACCTTCGATCGCCTCTATTGGCAAATCAACACGATCGATCGCCAGAGCAAAATTAACGTTTTTCAAACAAAAAAACACCATCTTGCTGATAAGTTAATTCAAATTCTGGGGCTTTTTTCAGTCGTTCAATTAGAATGTTAACTATTTCTGGCGAACTTCCCCAGCCGGGATGGCGTTGATTCAACAACACATAGTCGAATTGACTTAACTTTATTGACTCCGATCCTTCAATAGCCAGATGAAGGATTTGGCGATGGGTGAGATGGGGGGCAATTTGAGCAGAAGTTAAAACCCCACCTTTACCTTGAATTTTGGCGATCGCCTGGGAAGTTGCCGGCCAAGTATCGATAGATTTGAGATATTTTGAGCCAAAATAACCAAATTTGGCTAGAGCTAAAAAAGCTAATATTGCCCAGATAATAATATTCCGTTTACTTCGCAACCATCCACCACCCGCTGCTAAATTAGCGATTACAGCTAAGAGTAAGAAAGGCAGAATAGGTACAGAATACTGATGAATTAAATCTTTTTGCGGTTGATAGTCAGTTAACGGGACTTTGACAATTTTACCTATCAAAAAGGGGTGAAAGCCTTGCCAGACGCCGAATTTACCTCGAAGAGGTAAATTCGCCTGAAACCCAGATATATTAAGGATTTAGCTATTTTGAGGTTAAACCATTAAT
>JASJDJ010000254.1 GCA_030065635.1 Xenococcaceae cyanobacterium MO_188.B32 | reverse complement strand
CTCTCATTATGGCGATCGCTGTGTAAAATAATGTTCAAGTTATTTAGCAAAAGCATTATACCTTATTCTGACTAGCAAAATTGTTTAAGTACCGTTAAGATATCTAAAAACTATTAGCTCTCTTATCTGTGTTATATTTTCATAGCTTGCTAAAAAGATAGCAGATGATTCAGTCAGAAATTTTTAATATACCCAAAGAAAAATCATCTTTAGTGGGCGTAGTTTCGGGGTCTTCTCGAAATGCTGACTGCCCAGTGGCATCACCTAGACCTTTTCTCAAATGGGTTGGCGGAAAAACTCAGTTACTCGAACAGTTTGCTCAATTATATCCCCAACAGTTAAAGGAAAGAAAAATAGATAAATACTTTGAGCTTTTTTTGGGAGCAGGTGCAGTATTCTTTGATGTTATTCAAAAATATCCTATAGATAAAGTCTTTCTCAACGATATTAATCAGGACTTGATTCTTTCCTATCGAGTTATCCAAAATAATGCCGATAATTTAATTGAATCCCTTTTTGATTTACAACAAAATTATCATCAAAGTGATAAAGAGCGAAGACAACAAATATTTTATCAAATCAGACAAAATTATAATCAGCAAAGGATTAATTTCGATTATAGTCAGATATCATCAGAATCTATCAAAAGAGTAGCTTGGTTAATTTTCCTGAATAAAACTTGTTTTAATGGATTATATAGAACCAATCAAAAAGGAGATTTTAATGTACCTTGTGGTAGATATAAGAATCCCAATATTTGTAATCAAAGTAATATTTTAGCAGTATCAAAAGTCTTGCAACAAGTTACCTTGCAGTCGGGAGATTATAGTAGTCTAGATAAATTTATAGATAATCGATCTTTTGTTTATATCGATCCTCCCTATAGACCAATTAAGAAAACATCGAGCTTTACTACCTATGCTAAATCGGGTTTTAGCGATCGCAATCAAATTGAGCTAAGTAAATATTATCAGCATTTAAGCAAAAATTATCATGCTAAAGTTATGCTGAGTAATTCAAATCCTCACAATACAGATATAGAAGATGATTTTTTTCATAACCTCTATCAAGAATATAAAATTACTGAAGTATACGCTCATAGAATGGTAAATAGTGATGCTAGTAAAAGAGGAAAAATTACAGAATTAGTTATTACTAACTATTGAATTATGTTTTAATTTGCCAACATTGAAGCAAAAAATAATAAGGAGATTAATTTTAAATGAATACAGGTGAAGAAAAGTTTGCCAAAACTCAGCCAATATCAGAAATGAATGATGCTGATAAGCTTAGTAGAGAAGAGACTTTGGAAATGAATGACGTGGATGAAGTGGGCAAAAAAGTCGGGTTAGAAATGAGCGATTCTGAAGAATTAGGATTAAAAGCTAAACTTGAAGAACGGGATAACAGTCGTTTAGACTTGGCTTAACAGGTTATTTCATTCAATGTTAAATGTTTAATGTTCGGTCAACTAGGCACTCGTCCAATATCCCTAGTTTAAGGATTTGTGGTCAGGATAAGGAGTTTGGAGAGTAAGGGAAGATAGCTTGCTTCCTCTACTTTCTCCATCTCCACTACATAAGAAGTATTAAGCCCTGGTCTAGTGTTATCTCAAACTTTCTTTCAAAGAATCGCTAACTCTCAAAGCATTGGCAACAATAGTTAGAGTAGGATTTATTGCACCCATGCTAGGAAAAAAACTAGCATCAACTACATAAAGATTGTTGAGATCGTGAGTGCGACAATTAAGGTCAAGAACGGTAGTTTTAGGGTCTGAGCCGAATTTACAAGTACCTACCTGATGCCAAACTGCCGAAAGAGGAACTTGTTTGACTAAAAAAAGAAAAAAGCCGACTTTTCTTAGGTATCCCTGCCACATATTGACAAAATCTTGATGGGCTTTAAGATTGTTGCGGGTAAAATCTACTTTGATTTTGCCATCGGGAGTGACTAAAACACGGTTATTAGGATTGGGTAAATCTTCGCTAGTTAGCCACCAATCTACCGCGTGTTCTGCCATATATTCCAAAGTTGCTTTGGGTACAGAGTCAGGGGAAAAATCTGCTAATCTATTCCATTTTGATTTACCCGTCATTTGTACTTGTCCCAGAGGATAATTATGTTCGGGACTGCCAAAATAAAAGTCATTAAAGCCGAGAGTTTTTTGGAATTTGGTGAGGTTGGGTCGATCGGCGATCGCGATAATAGCAGAATGATTGTGTAACATTAAATTACGACCCACCATCCCTGAAGAGTTTGCCAGTCCCTGGGGATGTTTATCGCTTTTTAATTTTAAAAGTAGTACAGCAGAATTGATCGCACCAGCCGAGAGGATAAATGTATCGGCGGTATATTGTTGAGAACTACCGTTAATTTCTACTTCTACCGCTTTAACTCGATCGCCACTATCATTAGTAAATAATCTCGTTACCTTGGCATTAATTTTTAACTCTACGTTGTCATAGTCTGTGGCAGGATCGACACAGGCTTTTTGGGCATCCATTTTGGCATCAAGTTTGCAAGGATAAGGATCGCAGGTAGCACAGCAAATGCAGGGACTATTTTCGGGATCTTTCACATTGCGATCGACTGCTAAAGTAAGATGATGGGGATGTAAGCCTAATTTTTGTAGATCATCTGCTACTTCTTGAATACGCGGTTCGTGAGGAAGGGAGGGGAAAGGATACTCAGCAGACAGAGGAGGTTCGCTAATATCTTCTCCTTTCTGTCCGTGAATTTTAAAAATACTTTCAGCCCTTGTGTAATAAGGTTCAAAATCTTGATAGCTAAATTCCCACGCAGGAGAAACACCCCCTTGATGTTTTACTTCACCAAAGTCTTCTTCTCGCATTCGTTGTAAAGCTGCGCCATAAACTTTAGTATTACCGCCAACATTATAAAATGCTTGGGGTAAAAAACTTTCGTTATCTCGATCAAGCCATTTTTCCTCTATTTGATACTTTCTCCCTTGAAATATTGCGTCAGGATTCCAATTATCATCTTCTTTGGGTAAATATCCGCCTCTTTCTAAGATTAATATGCTTTTACCTGTAGGGGCAAGGGAATAGGCTACTGTTCCGCCCCCCGCACCTGCGCCAATAATAATAATGTCGTAATGGTTCATAGTTGTTAGTTGTTAGTTGTTAGTAGATTTAGCCAGTTAATTGATTCATTTTTGATTGCTTTTGCATCGGGCATTCTTTGTTGACGCATTAATTCGGAGATGGCTGCAATATCTCTATCTCTGTTTACTCCTGCTACTGCCATAATTTTGCTATCTTGCAAATAGAATGCTAAAAATTCTGGTTTATCTAAGTTGCCGTTAATAAAAACTTCATCCCATTGTTCTGCATGTCCGACGTAGCGCAACTTAAGGTCATATTGTCCAGACCAAAAGAAAGGAACAATCTTATCGGTTTTTTTCTAGGGTGGCAAAATTGACTGGATTAACTTCGTTTCCAGTTCAGCTAAATAAGTCTTAGTTTGTCGGCGAAAGCGACGTTGTTGAAGACGATTTTGTCGAAGTTTCTCCATTTGGTTACGCTTCTGTCGCCAAGCTGACCAGTCAAGCTGCACCAAATCTCGCGCGGTGAAGGTTTTAATTTTAGTGGCGATGGCGGCGATTAAACGGCAAGAACCACGCACCAGAAGAGAGGCAGGCGATTTCTTCTGACCATTACATCGTCGTTGATGATGACGAAAAGAACCAAAGACGTGTTCCAAATCATTATTAGTTCTGGGTAGTCCGTCAACATCAGTAGCAGTGAAACAGACCAGGCTCATAACTGCGAGTAATCTTGAGCAAGTGTTCAATGCCCTCTGGAGCGTGACCCGACTTTCGTCTTCTGAGCCGACAAAGACTCCATCCACTCTTGAAAGCTTTGTTCCACTTGCGACTGGGTCAGTTCCGCTTCATTCTCTAAAATCTGGGCTCCTTGATGAATCCACTCATAAGCTTGCTTCAAGTCAGGCCAAGCAGGGGCAGTTTTCTGTAGAGCTCGACCTAAAATACCCTTTAATTTAACTAACAAGACGGGAAGTGCCCCCTGCTTGCTCCGTCCTTACGCTGAGGGAACCTCAGCGCGGGCGGTGCGCTTTTTTCGACCCGTTCGAGACTGTCATGAATCTGGGTTAACCGTTCATGCAGTTTTAGTCCCGGGGTATCTAAAGGCGGATGCCCATCATCAGGAACGGGAACTCCTGACCGCTAAGCAATATCCATGTATGGCTTCAGCAATCGGCTCTTCTTGCTGAGCGACTTCTCGCTCCAGGGGTCGCACACCTCGTACCAACTTTTTTAGTTCCTTCTTGGCGTGGCGATCGGCCTCAAACAATGGTTTGGTGGCTTCTCTTAAGTAATGGAAATGGCACAGCCCATGAGGAACTCCAGGCAAGGCGGCGACGACCGCATTACGGATGGAATGTTGTCCATCACTTACCACTCCAGCTAGGGGAACAGGTAAACCTTCTTTCACTTCTCTGAGCAGGGCTATCTTTGTCTTGTCCGCGACTCGACAAGAGCGTTCGAGCCAACAAGATTTCCCCCGACAGACAATCCCGGATGACCCACAAGACCTCCTGTCCCACCTCTGGTTGCAGCCCATCGAGAGCCAGAATCACTTGTTTTTGCGACCCGATAATTTTTCTCAGTCTCTGATTGTCGGTCAGGGACACCGCCAACAATTCATCATAGCGGTCTATAAGATTGCTGACAGTCCGCCATCGCGATCGCTATTCCCCGTTCTCGAACGGCAGAGTAGATTTGGGGGACACTGCGATGTTCTTGATATCTCAATGCCCCACTGCGGAGCGATTAAGTCTAACCCGAATTCGTGCTCGGGTACAGCCCATGAACCTTCGCTCTCGGGTCGATATACTTGATGATATCGTTCACACTTCCTATTCGGACAACGTCTCACCTTCAAAGTTAGTCGAACGACACCTGACAAAGTTCTAATAGTTCGTTCATTGTCATAGTCATTCCACCTGAATCTGACCACAACTGGGACAGTAAAGATGGGTACACTCCAGAATAACTTCCTGATTGGCTGGGGGCACAACAGTTTTTCTCGCCATTGCTCTACTTGAACTATCTTTAGGTTCGCTCCTTTCAGCTTACTGAAGATTTCCCCCCCATTCCAGTCAATTTTGCCACCCTAGAAAAAATTAGACACATTCTGGTCATTATGGGCTATAAAAAGCCATAATTATCCCCAATTCCTAATTCTGGACAGATCTTGCCTATTGTTTAGGCACTTAGCCGGCAAAGACGCTTCGCTCTTGAAGGCAATACAGACGCATAGTCCACTCCCCTGTCACGGCATTTAGCCCCCGTAGCAGGAAACGGCGGAAACCCATCACTTCTTTAATAATGCCGAATACTGGTTCCACCGTCGATTTGCGCTTAGCATAGAACTGCTTACCGACTTCGCTTTTCAGGCGATACTTCATCGCCGTGACGACATCAGGGTTCTCTGGTGGCTCTGGGGCTATAGCCAAGCGTTCTTCAAGAGTTAAGTTATGGCTTTGACGACCACAGGCGATGTAGGCTTCAATCTCGTTTTCGGCCAGTCGCTGGGCATTGTCTTCACTGAAAAACCCTGAGTCGAGGGCTGCCCTCTTTACTTGACCCAGAGTCTCAGGCAGTTGGTCGAGTTGGGCCAACGCTGGTTCGACTTCCTGCTTGTCGTTGGGATTTTGACTGATATGATTGCCCTAAGATCGGCATTGTGTCCATATCTACCGAAGCATGAGCATTATAGCCTTGCTCGAACCCGCCTCCTGAAGTCGGCATGATGCGCGATTCGGAGTCGGTAAAATTCACTTGGTCTTTGGCTTTTGGTCCAGCCTCTGGGGCTTGAGGTTTCTTGCCTCCCAATTTCCGACCTCGCGCCTTTTCTTTGGCTGCCCGTTCTCTTAATTTGGCTTCGTATTCCCCTTTCTCCCGCTCAGCTCTGGCTTGCGCCCTGGCTTCAATCTCGCTTTTGACCTGAGCAATTTTTTCGAGCCGCTCTTGCCGCCTTTGCAGTTCTTGAGGAATGTCTATGTCGCGAAAGCTTTCTCCTTCCTCTGTCTGAGACTTGTGCAATAGCTCTTCCACTTCGGCAAGTAAGCTGCACCTCCAGTTTATTAGCATATTCCCAACTCATGGCTTTGTGTTTACTGGCATTGGCCTGGATTTTAGTGCCATCGATACTGATGTCACCAAGCTTAAAGATCCCCAGACTGTAGGCATATTCAAGAATCTGGACAAACAACGGTGGTAATTGCTTTAAAAACCGCTTGCGGAAGGTGTTAATGCTGTCATGGTCGGGGTGGGTGCCACCAGTAATATAGAGCACTGGTATTAGCTCATAGGTCGCTTTCTCTATCTGGCGACTGGCAAATATACCCTTGGCATAACAGTAAAACAACAAAGCCAACATCATTTTGGGCGGATAGGGAGGACTGCCACCACCTTTATAAGCCTCCTCTATTTCGCTGGTATCCAACTGCAAGGGCAACTTCTACCACGAAGCGAGCCAGGCTGTTTGTATCCAGCCATCCTTCCAGATTGCTCGGCAGTTCGATTGCTACAGTCCTATCAATTTTGATAAATTTATTGCTGATGAGCCTTCTCCCAGTTAATTCTGAATAAGGGAAATTTAGCATAATTTACCTCAGCTTTCCA
>JASJDJ010000253.1 GCA_030065635.1 Xenococcaceae cyanobacterium MO_188.B32 | reverse complement strand
AATTTACCTCTTCGAGGTAAATTCGCCTGAAACCCAGATATATTAAGGATTTAGCTATTTTGAGGTTAAACCATTAATATATCAGGCTTTCACCCCTTTTTGAACCTAGTTTTTTGTCAAAGTCCCGTTAGCACTTTGAAAAATTACCAAAAACAAGAAGTTGTAAGAGTTATTTGGCATTGTGCTCAAAATCTAACTTATCCAGAGTTTTACTCAGCTTGGCACTCTTAACCTTTTTATCTTTAACGGCAATCCGTTTTATTTTTTAAGAGAGATCGCAAATAATCCAGTAAATAAAACATTCCAAATTAAATTGATTTCTGGTTTATTGACAGCTAAATTTTTGATATACTTGTACTTAGGTATGTACAACAACTTTATTAATGGAAATAATCAACTTTAGCGAAGCGAGAAATAACTTTAAAACCGTACTAGATCGGGTAGCTAACGATAAGGATTGTACTATTATCGTCAGAAGAGACGCAGAAGATGCAGTGTTGATGTCCAAGAGCCACTACGATAGTCTGATGGAAACCTTTTATCTATTGAAGTCTCCTGCTAATGCCAAACATTTAGAAGAAGCGATCACAGAATATCGAGAAGGCAAAATAGAAGAACATGACTTGATCGATGCGTAAGTTAGCTTGGGGAAGCAAGGCTTGGCAAGATTATCTATACTGGCAAGTACAAGATAAAAAAACCCTTAAAAGAATCAATCGCCTCATTCAAGATACTTTATCTCATCCTTTTGAGGGCATTGGTAAACCAGAACCTCTCAAAAAAAATCTTTCTGGCTTTTGATCGCGGAGAATCGATGAGACTAATAGGTTAATTTATGCTGTTGATGACAACTATCTAACTATTATTTCTTGTCGTTATCACTACGAAAAATGATCTTAATAAAGACAAATCACAAAGTTTGCATAGTGGACAACTGCTGAAAAACATTCCCACTACTTTTAGTAAATTCGACTTTATTATTTTCTTCCATCATTATTTTTCTCTCTTCGATAAGTATCGGAATCAAATCGAGTCGAAAGTTAAATAAACAGACTTGGAGAAATTTTGAAGTATTCTCCTAACTTCTTGGCTTGCTCTTTGCTAATTGCCCTTTTACCATTAACAATTGCTGAAATTAATCCTTTTGAGGGGCTAATAATTCCTACTAAGTCGGCTTGTTTAGTATGACTAACTTCTAAAAGATGCTGCAAAATTTCGTGAGGTAAAAGATTTTGCCACTCTTTGAGATGATAGTTAGTTTCTTCGTAATCTTCAATTAATCTAACTAGCAAGCGAAATAAAGCGGTTTCTTCAGGAGAACGATTCTTTTTTTTGGCAATTAATTTTTCTGCTACCGCCAGATTTTGTTCGTATTCTGTTTCTGTTTCAATAACTTTGGGAATTAGCTTTACTTCATTCAAAAGTTTGAAATAATTTTCTCTATTAATAGTAAAGGTCATTTTTCCACTTCCCCCTATCGTATTCAGCGTGAGTTAAAAAATACTTGAAATAAGCAACCTGTTCTTCGTAGTCTATATCGAGGATTAACCTATATTTATTACCCTTGATATTGAACACGGTGAAGTTTCCCACTGCTTCTGCATCTCTATAAATCTGCTGTACGTCAACTAAACTTTGCCATTGTGCTTGCTCAATTGTTTTGCAGAATGCCTTAATTGTAGTAGTAACATCTGGATATTTAGATGCAGCTTGTTTAAGCTTTCCAGCCGAAATTAGGTGCATTTGAATATATAGTAAATATAGTTTTCAAAATGAAAACCCATTAATAATGTTCGCATATTGAAAACCTAATGTCAAATTTCAGGAGTGCGATCGCGCTACTCTACTTTAATAAACGTCACAAAGTTTGCAAACTAGAGCAGCCTGGCAGAAATAGTGCGGCAGTTATAAAAGGGGTTAAAAAGGAAGTGTACCCTCACTGTTTGGAGGTAACTAAAGATGCCTGGACCCCGCCCCCAATCCCTTAAACTCAAACGTCAACATCGTGTGATTCTCCGACAACTCACCCGTCGTCGAAAAACGCCCCGAGGACTGTCTCAACGGGCACATATCATCCTGCTAGCAGACCAAGGCTGGAATAATAGCGAAATTGCCCACCACTTGGAACTAGACCGTAATACAGTGCGACGGTGGCGCCAACGCTGGCAGGGACATAGTCCACAGCTAATGACGATGCTAGCGGAGGGGGTCACGAAACGATTGCAGCAGCAGATGATTGACTCCATTCTTAGTGATGCACCACGTCCAGGCACCCCCGTCGGTTTCAGTGTAGAGCAACGGGTACAAATCATTGCTCTGGCTCGCTCCGACCCCAAAGACTCAAAGCGACCCGTCAGTCACTGGAGCCCCAGAGAACTGGCCGATGAGATCGTCAAACGGGGCATCGCTCAGCTCCCTTTCCGAACGGACTGTGCGACGAATGCTGACGGAAGCCGACTTGAAACCACATCGGGTCCGCTACTGGCTTAATCGTACCCCTGAAGACCCAGTAACCTTTTGGCGCACAGCTGAACGCATCTGTTTACTCTATCGGCAGGCCGCTTCTCTTTATCAGTCGGGAATTCACTTGGTCAGTAGCGATGAAATGACGGGAATTTCTCGCTCTGGAGAGACTTCATCCGACCTGGCCGATGCGCCCAGGGGAGCTCGAACGCCAAGAGTTTGAATATATACGTCATGGAACTCGAGCCTTGATTGCCAGTTTGGAAGTGGCCAACAGAACCTTGCTAAAATCAACTATGGGACCCCGTCGTACCGAAGCTGATTTTGCCACTCATATCGAAAACGTGCTCAAAATTAACCCCCAAGACAGCTGGATTTTTATCGTGGATCAACTCAATACCCACAAATCCGAATCCTTAGTGCGCTTAGTCGCTAAATACTGTCATCTTCAAGATGACTTGGGCATCAAAGCCAAATCAGGGATTCTCAAGTCGATGGCTTCTCGGGAAAAGTTTCTCTCTGACCCTAGCCATCAGATCCACTTTGTCTACACTCCCAAGCATTCCTCTTGGCGATGGTCAGATTGAAATTTGGTTCAGTATTCTGATGCGACGCTTACTCAAACGAGGCAATTTCACCTCGGTTGAGGACTTGTCCGCCCAAGTTTTGGCCTTTATCAACTATTTCAATCAGACGTTGGCTAAGCCCTTTAACTGGAAATATAAACCTTGCTGTTGGACCTATGACAAGACTCCTCTAGCCCTCTGAACAAGGCTCTCGTAAATGCTGCATTATTTCTGCCACCCCTGCACTAGACAATCTCTTAAAAACATACCGTGTTGCCCAAATCGTAAACAAAGGCAGACAAATACCATGAGAAATTAAGACTGCTGCTGCTACGCCTTGACTTTGCCAGGAGACTCCCAGAAATAGGGCGACCGCAAATAAACCAGTAAATAAAATATTCCAAATTAAATCGATTTCTGGCTTATTGACAGCTAATAATAATTGGGAAGCAGAATCAGCAAAGGGGCGAGGAATGGCGGATAAACAGATTAACATCAAAACGGGAATCGCATTAATCCACTTATCACCAAAGACAATCGGGACGTAAATTGGTGCCAGACTCGATTGCAACATTACCATTGGCACGATAACTAAAGCAATAGTTTTCAGGCTACTAAAATAGCGCGATCGAAATTGGGATAAGTTGTCCCTGGCATTACAAAGATGTGGTAGTAAAGCCGATTTAATTGAAGTGATAATTCCCAAGCTGATACCCAAACCAGCATTAAAAGCGAAGTAGTAAATTCCCAAAGCTTCAATACTCAAAAATTTACCAACAATTAAATAATCAAGGTTGCTGCGGAGGGTATAGAGTAACTCGACTCCTAATACACTGCGTCCAAAACGAAATAATTCGCCCCAATGTTTAGTAGTAAACTTACCTTTTGGTCGCCAATCATGATTTTGGAGGATAATAATTACCCAAATAGGAGCTACTAAAATCTTCGGTAACACAATCGCCCACATTCCCAGTCCTGCGATCGCCAAGATTAAAGAGAGGATATTATCAGTAGAAATTTGGATCATCTCTACCAGCGCGATCGCTTTAAAGCGATTTTCTCTTTGAATTAGAGCTACTTGAACTAAACCGTGAGGAATTAGTAGTAAGCCAATTCCCATGGCACAAATAGGCAAAATTAATCGATTATCGCCATAAAACCAAGCTAAGGGAAAGGCTGCGATACATTGAATCGCAAATAAACCAATAAATACCGCCCAATTCAGCCAATAAGCAGATTGAGCTAAACTCTCTAATTCCGATTCTTCTGCTCGAATTAAACGAATTCCTACTCCATTACGTGTAAAAACCCGCACAAATTCATTAGTAGTTAAAACAATAGCTGCTAAACCGTAATCATATTGGGAGAGAAAACGAGCAAGGATTACAGTAGTCAGCAAGCGTGTAACGCGGATTGCTGCTCCTGACATCCCTAACCAACCCAAATTGCGGATAAACTGGCTATTTTCCCCCGTAAATTTCTTAGTTAGTTGTTGCCAAAGATATTTCAAGCTACCGCCTCCTGAAGAAAAGCCGACCAATTATTTAAAAATTCATCCCAACTATTAATTACCGACTGTCTGCCGACCTGTCCCCATGTAGTTAGTGATTGTTCTGGCAGAGACGCGATCGCTTCTGCTAATTTGTTGGCATTATTGGGAGTAACTAATAGTCCACAGTCTCGAACTTGTTCTTTTAATCCATCTACTGCAAACACCATTACAGGTTTTCCTGCTGCTTTGGCTTCTAAGCAAACTAGTCCCCAAGGCTCCCAACGAGAAGGAATTACGATCGCGTCACAGCTAGCTAAAAAAGCTGGCACATCTTCAATTGCTCCCAGTAACTTAACGTGAGGTAAATCTTTTGCTAGCTCGGTTATCAGTTGCTCATTCTGACCATAACCTCCTAAACTAAGCTGGAATTTTTCGGCAGGAAGAGAAGCAAAGGCTTGTAATAAGAGCTCGAAACCTTTTTGGGGGGCAAATCGACCATAGGCTCCTATTTGTAGCGGATGACTTAAACTTTTGGGCGGAATTCTTAAAAGTGCGTCGATGGGAGAAGCAGAAAAGATAGTTTTGATTTTGTGAGGAGCGACTAACTGATTTTTTGTCATCCAGTCTCGTTGAGCAGAAGAAACGCTGACAACACCATCAGCCAAACCATATGCCAAACGCAACATTAACCGAAAACGCAACTTAGAAGAAACTTGATGCTGTTCAAATCCCTGACAGTAATGATGGTCGTAAATATATACTTTGCTATATCTTTTTAGTATTAGTAAATCGAAAAGATATTTCCAAGCACAAGGATAGTGAAAAACGATCGCATCAGGAGCAGAAGTTTTCAACAAGAATTTAGCTTCTTCTAGACGAAAGACAAAAAAGCTAAATTCTTGTTGCAACCTTGAACCGATTAACTGCTGAACTAAGCGATTAGAACCTCCTGCTCTTTTATCCCCAATCAAATGCCATACTATGGGTTTCATGACGCACTCTCCACTAACCAAGCTGAGAGATCGCGATCGATCAAATCCTGACACCGTAAAATATCTTCTCGATAAAGTTCTCTTAGTTGTTGTCTGACTTCCTGGGATATTTGTGGTGTGGTTAAGTTTTGATGCTGAATTTTTTGGCGAATTTTAGCTGGAAATAAGGGTTTGAGCCAAGTTTTGAGGGGATTGGGTTTAGTCAGAAAATGATGCAGAATTTTGTTTTTGGGCATTCCCGATTTATTGGGACGTAGAGCCATATCGGGAACAAAAGTATCGTCAACTTCTAGAAAACGAAAAATGTCTTGAAATAGAGCTAGAGGTTTTTCTTTTAAATCTTCGTATAAATAAACTTTAATCTGACTGGGGGCAAAAATATCGTAGTAGCGTTTTAGTTGTGTCCCATAATAACCAAGCTGAATATAGTGCCAAAACCATTCCCAGTTATTGGCGATTCTAGTTGGTTCATCTTTTAATGCTAGAGCAAAATCTTGATGGGGTTCGCGATCGTCTCTGACTATATGGAGAAAATTGGCATAGGCTCTTTCTACAGGGTTACGCAGAATAGCAATTAGGTGAGTGTCGGGAATATATTTTTTGATATTTTTTGCTGCTTGGGGAAGGTAAAGATAAGAAGGGCAAGCTTCTCCTCTAGCCAATTCGTTGGTAACTCCGTCAAATTCTGCTTGATAGGTGGCTAAATCGGTAATAGAACAGTCTTGAAGAGCTTTATCTCCAGGCCCTTGAAAGTTAATAATTTCTCCTTCAAAAGCAAAAAAATTAGTTTCTTTGGTCGGTGTCATGTAAATTTGAGGGTGCTGTTGGAGATATTCATGCAAAGCTGTTGTTCCCGCTTTGGCTGCACCAATAATAAGAAAATTGGGCATAGTCATGGGAGTAATTTTCCTATGTTCGATCGATATCAATGTTGCTCAATTAACTACTCCGAGAATTAAGACTTAATTGATGAATAAATTGGGCAAGTAATATTTATAGAGTTCCCAAAACTCCGATCGAAATGACTATATCCCTCTTCTGTCACTCTCCGAGTTCAATGAATAATAGATCAAGTAAATTATCCAGAAGGAAAAAATGAGTGGAATTGATTCATAGTACTAATTAAACGATGAAATCCTAGGAGTAGAGAAGAATTAGGG
>JASJDJ010000252.1 GCA_030065635.1 Xenococcaceae cyanobacterium MO_188.B32 | reverse complement strand
GCCATTCTTGCCTCAGACAAAAGCGGCACAAATCCTACGCTATCGCGTTTGGCTTCTACGATATGTAAGCGTTTGCCATCATAGTCTTTAATATTTAACGCTGTAACTTCACTGGCTCTCAGACCATGTTCTAAAACTCGAAGCAGAACGGTATCTCTAGTGCAATGCCGACCCCGCTTTTGTAGCGCATTAAATAAAGCTTTTACTTCTTCATCACTTAACTCTTGAGGTGTTGGTGGCTTGATTTTGGGTTTGGTTAAAGTCAGAGTCGGATCTTTGCTAATGTAATCCTTGATAGTCAGCCAATTAAAGAAACTCTTGAGAGCAGCAAGTTCCTGGCAGATAGTAGCATTACTCAGTTCTAATTCTTTGAGATGTTGTTTGTAACGGTCTAAATCTTGATGTTTGAGATGATGCCATGTTTTATCAGTCCATTTGGTAAACCGAGTTAATGCTCGCCTGTAAGCACGGATCGAATTGGTAGATAACTCCATACTACGAAAATATTCATCTACTCTCGCGGTTCTGTAGTCCAGCGAAGTAGGTCGTGCTTCTTCATTACTGATAATTACATCTAGTTTAATAATCTTGGGTTCTGGAATTGCCATTACTGCTGCTCGATAATAATTGAAATACTACTCGGAGCGTAAAAATCTCCATCGCTACGCTTAAGTTTAAACCCTCCCAGCAAGAGAGATAACCAAACTTTTCCCAATGATAATTCCGTTTCTTCTACAAGCTGAATTAAAGAACATTCTTCACCTAAGTGTTCGTCAAACCAAATAGATATCTGTTCGCACCAAGCAGTAACATTCTCGTCATAGCTAGTTTGAAAAACTTGTTGCCTCATCTGCTCGGAATCGAGAACTTGTAGTAATTTTTGTTTGTCTACTTCTCTTACCACTGATTCAATTTCTGGCATCAATGACTTTACTCTCTGCCTTGGTTGAGGCGGCTCGAGCAAATCAGAAATATCTAAACTCATTGATTGCCGAACTAATCCCGCTAGAAGCTCTTCATCAAATTCTGGTTCACTAGGATCGTATTTCTGCTGCCAATCATCTAGTAGGGCCTCGCTTTTAGATTGATAAATTTCAGCGATCGCCGCTAAAGTTTCTCCTGCCAACCTCAACTGCTTCTCAATACTGAATTGAGAGAGTATATCTTCAGCTTGCTCGATCAGAACCGAGACATTTGCTCGTTCTGGTACGTCCTTTGCCGCTTCAATGTTCTGCCAAAAATCACTCAAGTTATTTAATCTCTATACTTAACTTTTAATTTAAACTAGTTTCCGATGATTCTGAATTTTCTAACCACTGTTGAAGCTCGTCTAGATTATCAAATCCTAAAGAAGCTTTTCTCAATTGTTTGAGTTGGAAAATTTCCAAGTTTTTTATTTTTAATGCCAAAGCATCTGTTAAGTTAATCGATTTAAATTGAAGGATTTCTAAAATTGATTCGATCAATTCCAGTTTTCTCCCTTCTTTTATTCCTTCTTCTTTCCAACTAGTAGTAATTGCCATAATCTTTTCTTTTTCCTCCGAATTAATTCGATCTATTTGAGACTGAAAGGCTCTTTGTTCTTGTTCACTCAGCTTGAGATAACTATCCACAAAGCCAGAGAGCATTTTAGTTTTGGCTGAATTTAACTTCAAAGTTGCCAATAATCGCAGACACTCTAATTTTACTTGAGGACGATCTTGAGGTGCGATCTTCATCTTGCTCATGAGTGCAGCAGCAATTGGATTGCGATTTTTCAAAAAGTCACGCCAGTTTAAACGATTAAGTTGAACAGTGGCAAAATTAAACCGAAGAATTTGACGATCGGGAAAATCCACGACATAATTAGCAGCAGCCTCTCTCTGGGGGCGATCGTATGAGAAAATGACAATCGGATAGATCGGCAGATCGAACTTTTCGTGTAGTCGAGCAAAATACCTGAACATCCGCTTGTTAAAATCTGTGGCGACAAATTTTAGGATTCCAGCAACCGTCACCCGATTCACCATGAATTTCTCTGGCTGACTCAATATCCAACCCAGCACAATGAAGGCATTTTTGGTTAATTCTTCTAGCCATAGCGAAGTTGCTAAACTAGCTGTAACTCAATCTGCTTACCTAATGCTGCCAAGGCACGTTCTATAGTCAACAATCTAGTCCCGTGACGCGGATCGAGAATACGTCTGACCTCTTTTTCATCAACTTCTAATAAGCGAGCTAACTGTACCTTAGTGATTGCAGCTTCTTTCATCGCCAAATAGAGAGCAGCCTTAAGTGCTGTTTGAATCGGCAGTATGACAATATGTTCGTTCGTTTGAGCTGGGGAAGGCTCGGGAAGGTCTAATTTATCATCAATTCGAGCGGCGATCGCTTCTTCCAAACAATCGGCAGCCTCGGTTAATGCCTGTTGTTCTGTATCCCCCTGAGTAATGGCTTCTGGCAAATCTCTAAATGTAACTACAAAACCTCCTTCATCATCGGGGGTGAAAGTAGCCGCATAAGAAAATCGTTTCATAATAATTCCCTGACTATAATTCATTCTCTTTATAAACTCGCTCCCTTTTATATCCAACTTAGTGTAATTTTAGTGTAACAGTGATAATGGTAATTATCTTGGTTAAAAATTAATTAGTAGCTTTGTTCGCATTAATAAACATTAACAAAATCAAGTTTTGGGAATAGACAAAGTAAAAGTAGTTCCTTTACCTAATCGAGAGCTTACTGTGATTTTTCCTTGATGAGCATGAATGATTTGCTGACAAAGATATAATCCTAAGCCTTTACCCGAGCGCCTGTGGTTTCCTTGATGATATCGTTGAAAAATAGTTTGTTGTTCTTGGGGAGATATACCAATTCCTGAGTCTTCTACCTGAACTAAAACTGCTGACTCCTTTTGAGACAAAGAGACTTTGACGCTTCCAGTATCGGTAAACTTAATTGCATTACCAATTAAATTAGTAATCAATCGACGTAGTTCGAGACGATCGCCTTTAATCTCAGAAACATCATTTTCCGAAGTATGTTGGAGTTCAATACCCTTTTCTATCGCTAAAGGTTCGAGTTCGATTACAACTTCAGAAATTAACTGTTGCAGGTTAACAGGAATAAAACTGAGAATTTTTTGTCCTAATTCATAATGATGGGTTTCTAGCAACGTATTGAGCATTTCCAACATATTTTGATTGCTGCCGACAATATTAGCGATAGCTTCTTTTTGCTCGCAAGTGACATCACCAAAGGCTTGTTGACTAATTAAATCGAGCATTCGGTTAGCTGCTACTAAGGGAGTGCGTAAGTCGTGAGTGAGACAAGAGACAAAATTTTCTCTCTGATCGATAGTTTCTTTAAGGCGCAACATCGAGCGAACCCTAGCCTGTAGTTCATCAATTTGAAATGGTTTACGAACGAATTCATCTGCCCCTGCATCCAATCCTTCTACTAAGCTGGATTCTTCCCGCGCAGTAACTAGAAGTATAGGAATAAAAGGAAGATTTTTATCTTGACGGATGCGCCTTGTCACCTCGTAACCATCCATTCCAGGCATCATTACATCCAGTAAAATGAGCTTTGGAGGTGCTTGTTTTATTTGCTTTAAGGCTGTTTCTCCATTGTGAGCCAAAACAACATGATGACCTTCTTGTTCGAGGGCGAGTTGAACTAATAATAGATTATCTGGGATATCATCTACAGCTAAAATATAGTTACCTTTAACAGTTTCCGTAACAGACATTTTTTATTTAAAAATATTATTAAATACGAACTACATTAAATGATAGTTGTAAACTTAGACATCATACTTGCGAGGGATTTCTACAGTAAAAGTCGCTCCTTTTCCCAATTCACTTTCTAATGAGATCGTTCCACCCATCATTTTAACTAAAGATTGAGTAATCGCTAAACCCAAGCCAGTTCCTGCGTGTTGGCGAGTAAAAGTTTGATCTGCTTGTCGAAAAGCCTGAAAGATTTTATCGCGATCTTCTGGTGCAATTCCGATACCTGTATCGGTAACAGAAATGGCAATTTTATTCTCATCTATTTCCTCAGCCTTTACGGTTACTGTTCCTGATTCAGTAAACTTAATGGCATTAGAAAGTAAATTAATTAGGGTTCGTTTGAGCGAGTTAGAATCTTGAATTAAATAGGTATCTGTTAAATTAATATCAGTTATTAGCTCGAGTTGTTTTTGGACAGCTAAAGAGCGTAATTCTTCTACAGTTAATTCAATTAAATAATTTAGAGCGAATTTTTGTGGTTTTAATTCTAACTTTCCTGCCTCAATTTTAGAAAAATCTAACATTTCGTTAATCATATCCAGCAAATTTTTACTGTTATTAAAAATTCGCTGGACGAGATTTTGCTGCTGTTCGGAAAGAGGAGCGGGGTATTGACGTAGTAGTAGTTGAGAAAAACCCATAATGGCATTCATCGGAGTACGCAACTCATGAGACATAGTTGCTAAAAACTCCGACTTAAGATTATAAGATTCCTGCAATTGAATATTTTGTAATTTAATTTGCTGCTGTTGTCTTTCCAATTCTTGATTTTTCAGCATCAATAATTCATTAGTAGCGCGGAGACGTTGATTGGCTAGTTGTACTGCCTGTTCTGCTCGATGAATACGGATGGCATTACTAATCGCTTTAGCTAAATTATCGGGTTCGATTTTAGATTTTACTAAATAATCTGCTGCTCCAGCTTTCATCATTTCGACAGCAATCTCTTCGTCTCCTTGTCCCGTTAAAACAATTATCGGTAAATCTAAATTTAAGGCTTTAATCTTGGCAATTAAGTGTAAGCCATCAAAATCTGGTAAAAGATAATCGAGTAAAATTAAATCGAACTTGATAGGGTGATTAATAGTTGAAGAAAAATAATTAGTTTCGGAAACGGCTACTAAATTAGTATCTCTCACTTCCAGTTTAGCGATGCCGTTCACTAGCTTCGCCATCGCATTTTCTCCATTTTTCGCTTCCATCAAATTAGCAGTCACACCAGCCTTCTTTAACGCTCGTTTTACCGTCAAGCGATCGACTTCATCATCATCCACCAATAATATCGAAAACTGTTCTTCACTCATTTGTTTGATTACTGATTACCGGTTACTAATTCTTGGTTGATTGTTGACTGAAAACTGATAACTAATGATTGGTCACTGCTCACTGTTCACTGCTCAAGGCATTTCACACAAAGTCCAATACTTATTTAATGCCACCATTACTTCAGCGAAATTGGCAAAGGTAACGGGTTTGAGGATATATCCGGCAACATTTAAGTTATAAGCCTCGATTCGATCCTTGTCTTCATCAGAAGTAGTGAGAACAATCACAGGGGTTTTTTTTAAATCTTCATCATTTCTCAATTCTTGAAGAAATTCTAGACCATTCATTTTGGGCATATTGAGGTCTAATAAGATCAACCTTCTCGTTTCTGGTACTTTAGGTGGTTGTCCATCTTGCGAGCGCAACATAGACAAAGCTTCTAAGCCATTTCCTGCTATATACAGAGGATTAGTTATCTGATATTTTTTGAATGCCCGTTTGACATTCATTACATCAACTTCATCATCCTCCACTAGTAAAAGATTAATTATTCGTTCTTCCATATTTTTTTTCCAAAACTCTAATAGTTACTAATGGCTAATCTATTTTCAAGTAATAAGTTTTATACGTTTTAGTATATTTTGTGTACGATAATACCATCTTAAGCTCTAGCAAATGCTCGCTCCTCAGCTAAAAGTTAGATATTAACTGACCATAATGTTAAGAAAAATAAAAAACTATAATTTATTTTCGGGAATTTTCTTCCAAGTAAACCTAAAAGTAGCCCCTTCTCCCAGTTGAGATTCTACCCAGATTTTTCCGCCTTGATTTTCCACCGCTTTTTTCACAATTGCTAAACCAATTCCCGTACTTTCTTTGCTGTCTCGTGCTTCTAGAGTTGAGAAAATAGTAAATATGCGCTCGTGATACTTGGGAGCGATGCCTTTTCCGTTATCAGCTACAGCAAACTCGTAGAAATTATCCTGTTCTTTGGCTGAGATGGTAATTTGGCCACGATCGCAGTCGCTGTGTTTGATGGCATTACTAATTAGATTGTTAAATACTTGCTGTAATGGTATCAGTTCGGTGAAAAGAGTGGGCATTTCTTCCTGAATCTGAATTTGAAAGGAATCGGGAACATCTAGCAAATCGATTATTTCTGCGAGTATTTCTCCTACTGCTACTTCTTGGGGTTCGGATTTTAGCCTCCCGATGCGGGAATATGCCAACAAGCCGTTAATTAGATTTTCTAAGCGACGAACTCTACTCCGCAGGAGATTCATATTATATCTGGTGTCATCATCCAGCTTGTCTTCTAAATCTTCTTCGATCCATTCTGAAAGATTGGCGATCGCTCGTAAGGGGGCTTTGAGATCGTGAGAAGCGACATAAGCAAATTGTTCTAGTTCCTGATTGCTTTTTCTCAGTTGTTCGGTAGCTCCCAAGAGTAAATTGTTAACCTGTTCTAATTGAATGGTGCGTTGCTGTACTCTGGCTTCTAATTCATTGTTTAATTGAACGAGTGCTTGTTCTGCCTGTTTGCGCTCGTCAATATTTTCGATTAAAGCCACAAAATATAAAGGTTGGTTATTTTTATCCTTAACCAAAGACACACTGAGGTTAATCCAAACTAGACTGCCTTGTTTATGTACATAGCGTTTTTCCATTTGGTAAGA
>JASJDJ010000251.1 GCA_030065635.1 Xenococcaceae cyanobacterium MO_188.B32 | reverse complement strand
CCCTACAAGTTAAGTGAAGTGCCCGAAGCAATTCAGTATTTTGGAGAAGGGCAACATAAAGGTAAAGTAGTCATAGCCTTGGAGTGCCATAACGAAACCTAACCCAAAAATAGTTATAGATATCTCGAAACATTCCCATAATCAGTAGTTAATGGTATTGTTAAGTTTTTTTTCATCCCCCTAGCTCTTCACGTTACGTCACCCCCTATCTTAAAGGTACAGCGAAAGAAGAAACGAAAACACCATGTACAGTATTGGAGAATACGCTAGAATTGCCCAGGTTTCTAAGCGATTGTTGCGTTACTACGATGAGATTGGTTTGTTTCAACCTATCAAAATCGAGCGAGAAAGCGGACATCGTTACTATAGTGCGAGTCAATTACCAGAACTCAATCGCATTCTGGCATTAAAAGATTTAGGGTTATCGTTAAATCAAATTCAAAGGTTTGTCCGAGATGATATTTCTCCCACAGAAATTCAGGGGATGTTGTCGATGCGTGACAAGTTAAGCAAAATGTCTATTTGTCAAGTCTAGTGAGAAGAAACCAGCAATTCTCCTGCTGAAAAGAAAAGACGATAAAGTTCTCTACTCAATCAAGAAAACTTGGGTTAAATTATCATTTTTGTTGCCAGATAATCATCAGAAGTAGCTGAAGATAGAGAGTCAAAAAATCTGAGCAGCCAAAATCTATCTCAACTGCCAAATATCAGTAGATGGAAATTTTTTTTTGAGGCGATCGCCAGCTCGCCAATTAATTTATAAATACAGCTTTAATAATACAACTGTTCTGAAAAACGAATAAATCATAAGCATTATTTATATAGTTTTTCGGTAAAAAATTTGATGAGATCTCCAGAGGCTTAAATCTTGTTAAATTATCAAGAATATTTAAAATATACTGGTGAAAATACTTGAAAATTAAAACCGAAAAAGCTGCTTTAACCGACCAAGAAACTCGAAAACAAGTTATTGAATGTTTCAGAAAACATATACCAATTGAAACTAAAAGTGCTTCTAGTCAAGAAGATTTATATAATATAATCATAGGGGCAGCCAGTCAGAGGGATAGTATAGAGAATGCCGCTAAAAAATTAAAAAAGTCTGACTCGGGTAAAACTGTTAGAAATTATTTAGCCAAATTGGAAAGTTTTGAAGAAGCGCGAAAATCAATTAAATTTAGCCTTAATCAGTAAGCTCCCCCCGAGGATAAGAAAAGGAAAACATAAACTAGCTATCGATTTAAATTTAATTCCTTCGGCATGGAAACCCCAGTCAAGAAGAAAAAGATTATATTTATCGGAGTCAAGCTCAAAGCGGAACCTGCTCCTTTTATGCCTATGCTACTATCTATATAATTGCTAAGAATAAGCGATTAACTCTAGCTATTATTGGTCTTAAAACAAGCTATACGTCTGTAGCAATTATCACTTATCTTTTAGACAAAATAGAGTCTTTAAATTTAAAAATTAAAAGATTCTATTTAGATAGAGGATAAAACAAGTGCTTCAGTAATAAGATGGCTAATGGCTTTGGATATACCTTTTATAATGCCAGCAATTAGAAATGGGAAAACAGGGGGAATTAACCAGTATTTAAAAGGAAGAAAAAGTTATAAAACTTTTTATACAATGAACAAAGGAAAAGAGAACGAAGTTACTTTTCCTCTTTATATAGTTGCTAAGTATCGTCAAGGAAAAAGAGGAAAACATGGAATTGAATATTTACCTTATGTAGTATACAAAGTAGACATTAGCTTAGATTCTATTCATCAACATTATCGACAAAGATTTGGAATTGAGCGTGAGGGACGCTGGGGTTTCCCCAGCTTGTCCAATCACGCTGTTGAGACTAGCTACCGTCTTAAAAATTTTTGTCGCATCTATTACTACTACTAAAAATCCTCTTATTAGATTACTCTATCTGGGGATTTCCTTTTTAATGGTTAACATTTGGATTTATATTTTATGGTCGAAGATATCAAAACCCAGACGAGGTGGACGCGCACGTTTATCATCATTTATTTCCTTTAAGACAAATGCTGGCATTTTTATCAAACGCAGTAAATCGAATTTATGAAGTGAGAGAAATCGTCTATATTCCCGATGGTTAGTTAATAGTTTGAACAGTTAAAAAATAATTTTTCTACGGAAAAATTGAGAGCTGAAGCCTCGTTTGCCACAGTAGCGAAGTGGAAGAGAAAACTTTTGCCAAAAATGTTCAAATATTGGCTATTTTTTCCAAAAAAATGCTGTCTAACTCCTCAATTATTTTTGACTAAATGTAAGTAAAAAATATTCTCCATTTTATAATAGTTTTATCCCCCAAATATTTAGCTTTTATTTTAACTCAAATAATCTCAGACTAATTTTATAGGCAATACTTATATTAATCTCGCAGTTTTTTAGAACATTAGTACTTGAATTGAATTGAAATAAAAATCAATGAGGGATTGGCGATCGCCTCAAAAAAAAATTTCCATCTACTGAATATAGCTGAAATAATCGAAAATATGGGGTTTTCTCGATAAATCGCCGCTCAAGAGCCAATAATGCTCAATCTGGGTCTAAGTTCTCTCATTTATACAGAGAACTAAAGTCCGATTTTTTCAAGCAGGAGAATTGCTGAGAAGAAATAGAATCAAGGTCGGCTATGGCAACGGGATAAGGAGACAAATCTAGCTGGGGTAAGGGTTTTCCTTTTTTCTTTCGCACCGCCTTGACCACCCCCAAATCCCGATTTGACGGAGCGGACAAATACTTAACTGGGTCAGTGGTCTGGCCCTGAGAGTAAGCATGGTGGAAGTGATAGAGTCCCCGAAACACCATCTCTAAAGAGATGCGGTCGAAGGGCAAGGCTAGCTCGTCGGCCACAGCATCCCCCAAATCTAACAACACAGCATAGACTAGCCAAGTAGCCCAGACTTGAAGCTTGACCCCATTAATCGACCCAGTCCACAAATAGCTTAATCCCAGCAACCGTTTGACTAGATTGAAAGCCTCTTCAATGCGCCAACGCCGCCGATAAAGGTCAGCCACTACATAGGGAGGTAAAATCTCTGGATTCAGCACTGAGGTTACATAGGAATACCAAACCTTTCCGACACGGATTTCCACCAATCTCAGCTTGAGTAAGGGATTACCCTCACTGTCAGTCCCCAGATTGATTAAGCGATCGCGTACTCGGTAGTTAGAACTTAAGATCTTGACCACTTCCATGGAGGCATTCGATTTCAGTCGAGTAATGAAATCGACTTGCTGGGCAATTAGGTTGGCAAAAAAAACAAAATCATAAAAGCCCCGATCTAAGATGAGCAAGGTCTTGGCTGTAGCTAGATTGAGTAAATCCTCTACAAAGTTGCAGTCATTGCTATAAGGATTCTCATGAAACCAGATCTTGACGGGCAAGCGGCTGGTCAACTCAATCACGGTACAGATCTTCCCCGCCAGTTGTCCTTTGGGAACTGCTGAAAGGCTATCGAGTTTACGAAATAAGGCTTCTAGAGTTGAGCCATCTGCCGTCCAGATGTGCTCAAAATGAGACAGAGCGTAAGAGACTCCTTCGGGAAGTGGACGGGATGTGCGTTGCTGCCATCTGAGCTTCAGTTGAGGCAGCAAATCTTGCAAAACTCTCTCAAACATAGAAGCCGGAAACTCCAAAAATCTTTGAGCCAGGGCTTGTCTGGAAACTTTGGTGGCTTTGGCCCACAGTAAGTCTTGACGATTTAACATTCTGGCTAGTTCACAGACTGAGGGGACTTGTCGCCAAATTAGGGTCAAGACAGCAGCTACCATCAAGGGCAAAGTTAAAATTCTGGCTCTCATTCCTAGTTGCCGATAGTAGGCTTGTTGCGCCCAGACGGCGGGAGTGATTAGTTCGGTCAGTCTTTTGCTTACCTGTTCGTTTTCCGGTGATGGCACATTCCGTCGGCGGACATGGTCGCTGTTGATAGATTTTTGGTGTTTCATGCCTCAAATATTTCCACAGTTTGAGACTTAGTTTGACAGATTTTTGTCCTGACTGAACCGATGAAAAGTCCCTCTTGACAATTCTCTCACTTTCTTAACTTGTCACGAATCGGCATTTACTAAGAAATATGGCTACTCTCTAGATGCTCTTGAAGGTTATACTCTTTACACTACCTGTGAACCATGTCCTATGTGTGCAGCAGCCTGTGTTTGGGCAGGAGTTTCTCAGGTTGTTTTTGGCGCATCAACAGAACAATTAATTGATTTAGGTACAAAACAAATAGATCTACCTTGTGAAACTGTTGTCAAGAAAAGTTTTCAAAATATAGAAGTTGTTGGTGCTATTTTAGCTGATGAATGTTTAGAGTTATTCAAGCAACTTTAATTATCAATAGATTGCTCGCCGATTAATTGAAACTAAAAGCTCAAAACTTATAGCCAAGAGCTAGCATAACTGTAATTTGTAATTTAGGCAATAGGAGAAATTACAAAAATAGGCTCTGAAAATATCAGAGCCTGAATAGAATATTTGGTTTGCAGTCAAGTATTAAATGATAAATTAAATAATACCTACACCTTTACCACCAGGGGTATTAACATCTTTTATTTCTTCTGCACGTTGTTTTTTTTCTGCTTCTAAAATTTCTTGTCGATCGCCTGGTTCTTCATAATACATTTCAGGTTCGAGCGCATAATTGTTAGCCAAACCTTCTCGGTCTACTGTGTAACCAGAAGTTGTATCAATATCTCCTTCATTATCGGGAGTTTGTTTAAAATTTTCGCCTTCTCTTTCCATTCTAGCTGCAGTTTCTGCAGAGGTTATTTTGCGATCGTAATTAGCATCGTTAGGTGTTTTATTTTCCATAGTTTTTATCTCCAATATGTGACTATACTTGATAACTGAAAGAGTTTAAATTACTTGTCAATTTCAGGGACAATATTAGGACGCTCTTTGTTTTTCCAACCAACAGGACGCTTAGAGTTATACCAGGCGATCGAGCCAATAGTTACAGCAGCAATGAAGCCCACTATTAAAGTGATAGTTGCTGCATAAGGAAAATGAGGTTCACTACTGGCAACCTGTAATAAAAGATTCATAAATTTGTTTTTTTTCTTCTCTTAACTATTTACAAACTTATCTCGTAGACCATTGCTTTCACATCCCTCTTGCTATAGATAAGCACTCGGTCTGAGGATAGATTGAAAGAAGTCACCGTTACTCCGCGCCCTTAACGAATGGGGCTTATAAACTCTTGAATGCGATTCAAGAGACAGCCCCTCCGGAGCCTGCGGGGCGCGAAGGGAGCTTTAATCTTTAATCTATAAAGTGTGAGTCTTCATTTGACGGTAATAGAAGCTCCCTTCCGCGGGGGGCTGGTTAAATTTTGAATCCGACAGTTAACTGTTTGTTCTAGCGGGAACTTCCCCGACTCGCATTCCGCGGTCAAAAGTCAAAAGTTAAGAGTTAAAAGCCAGAATAAAATAAATAAATCATTTGATTATATCTTTTGATAGATAGTAATTATTTAACTTAACTGATAAGTTATACATACAATCAATAATAATATTTCTTTCTGGGGAAGAAATAAGCGTTTTAAAGCCAAGATAAGATTTAAAGTTGTTATAACTTTTTTAAGAAAGAGCAAGCTTTGAGTTTACACTGTTACTTCGTAACTTGGAAGACAGCCAACTTATGAATAATAGTCTGGATTTTGAGGAAAAAATAATGACAGATAATCTACTAACTCGCGGACAATTAGAAAGAAAACTATCTCAGGACATTCAAGCATTTTATCGTCGCCATTTAGGACAACAACCTTCTAAAGTAACTTGCCAGCTTTTTGATACTAAGCTTGCAGTAATTATTGAAGATTCAATTACCAATGCAGAGCAAATTTTATTAGAGGAAGGAAAAAACGATTTAGCTGAAAAAGTACGTTCTAATTTAGATGATGCTATTCAACCAGAACTAAAACAATTAATTGAAAACGTTATGGAAGTAAAAGTAGTAGATATACTAAGCGATGCTACTTTAAGTACTGGACGGACGGGAATTATTGCTGTTTTGAGCAGTATACCAAAGGTGCGTAACCCAGAAAGCATTCCCAAAGTTAAAAAATAGTAAGGCTTTATCAATAGATAATTGACAATTAATAATTATCTATTATGGCAATACGTATTTCAGTCAATCTTTATTTACTAGATATGAATCAAAAAGCAATAAGAATTAAAACAATAGAACCACTACTTTCTCAGAAAATTAAAGATATCTACCAAGAGCGATTAGAGCATCAGCTAAATGATATTTACTACAAATTGTTCGATAGCACTTTAATCATAATCTTAGAAGGGACAATTACCTCTACAGAAAAGCTACTGAAAGATAACGATCGCCTTTATTTAGTAACCCAAGTAAGAGAAGCAATCGAGCGGGCAATTCAGCCTCAAATTAAAAACATTATTGAGGAAGTAATGGATGTTAAAGTGGTAGATTTTTTAAGCGACACTACTATTGATAACGATCTTACAGGAGCGATCGCTATTTTTGAATTTAAACCAAGGCGCACTTTAGACGACCATAAACCTTAGATTCTAGTTCTTCTATCAAATAGGGTTTGCAAAGATAATCATCGCATCCTGCTTCAGTGAGCTGATTGTCACTTGAACCATAAGCTGTCGTAAACGGAAGCATAAGCTGTCCGATTTTATTCAATTTAAGAATTGCGTAATATTTTTTCAAGATATCGTTTGACTGTTTTTGG
>JASJDJ010000073.1 GCA_030065635.1 Xenococcaceae cyanobacterium MO_188.B32 | reverse complement strand
GCTGTAGTTCAAGAAAAAATAGCAGATTCCGATAACATCAGTTCGATTCTGCTCAAGATCTGGGATTTGGCAACTATCAAACCAGAGGGGGTTACTCCCAGAGATATTTATCGGGGTATTAAAGCCATTGGTCGTCGTGCCAAACAAGTAGGTCGAGGTGTAGGTGCCTATACGGTTGAATTAATGACCAAACTGGTGCAGATGGGAAAAGGAACATTAGAAAAAAATGGACGTTCGATTCGTTTTTTGGCCAAGTTCGTCCCGACAAATAATTCGACTCCAACCCCCACCACTCCCATTCAGGATGAATCTGATTTATCAACACCAGCGTGCAATCTAGATTCAAATGATAATTCTTTCGAGTCGGTGACAGAAGTGACAGACGCTCAAAGCAATCAATCACAACAGTTAGAACCGTCACCCCCAATTGATGTGTCACCAGTGACATCTATTGACCCCCCAGACACAGTGGGGGTAGAAACAAGTGATTTTAATCCAAATAAATCTCCTTCTGAGAATATCAGATGGTTACTCCAATTCTTAGCCGACCTAGAATTTACTCCCGCACCACATGGAAGATTTACGAACATCGAACACCTTGAAAATTTATTAATTGAGTTAGAACAACGAGCGAAAGACTGTTACGACGAATTGCTTGAGAAATGTCCAAATTTTCTAGAACGTATTAGTATGGCGGTAGTGGCAGTGAGTGAATGTTTTCCTTCAACCTAAAAGAGCCTTCTATGTTAAAACCTGAGCGACAGAATAACTTTGGCAATTTGTATCGCGCTTATGTCAGAGTTACAGGACCATCATATTCTTACCACTTATTACTTTAGTAGCTGCTTTAGGAGATTTGAGCATTTAGCACTTTCTCGAGCAAAAAGTTCTGCCCAAAAAACTATTTTTTAGTTTTAGTTGAACTACTTTGAGATGATTTTTTCTCTTCTGGTAACTCAGGAATAGTCGAATCCTTAATTCCTTTCTTCTTAGCTTGGAGATGATATTTCTTCAGCGTCGAACCCTTACATTTAATTCCCTGTTCGGCAAAAATCACAGCTATTTCATCATAACTGTAGCCCATCGCCAAAGCGGAATCAATTCTGACTGATTGTCTTTCTATCACCGAACGTAAAAATCCAGGCGTTTTGGTTTTGGGTTGAAGTTTATCTAACTTCTTCTGGAGAGCTAATTCAAGGGGTGAAATATTTGTATCCATCTATCTCCTCTTTACTTATATCCTTTCTAATAATATCTTTATACGACCATTCAACTGAACGGTCACTGCATAGGGTTAGACTAGGAAAGAAAAGTCTAGTACTTACCGCTTGGCGCGGTAGGGCAGCCTCTGTTCACAGAAGAGAATAAAATCCCCGCTAAAAGAATCACACATTATGTACCTATTTGGTACAATAGATTAAACTAACTACTTGAAAAAATAAAATCCCCGTACATGGTAGCTAGTGTAGGTAGATGTTATACCAACCCCCTTGACTACGCCCAAGAGAATTACTATACCCAGGGCGAAAGCTTCACCAATTCTGAATGGTTGGGAAAAGCAGCCAGTGTTCAAGGACTTAGCGGTCAAATAAAAGAGCAGGATTTTTTAAATGCCTATTCATCATTAGACCCTGAAGGAAACCCTTTAAGAAAACAACAACAATATAAAAAATCCAGTCACCGTTATAATCGTCCAGGCACAGATGTCACCCTATCCGCACCTAAAAGTGTGAGCGTCGCTGCCCTAGTTTATCAAGACCAAAAAATATTAGAAGCCCATAAAGCAGCAGTTCGTTCTACGATGAAATATGTAGAAAATAACTGCATCTTCTATCAAACCAAGCAGCGCGGAAAAAAACAGTTATTACAGAGTAAAACAGCCCAGATAGCAGTCTTTCATCACGACGATAATCGTAATAAAGACCCCCAACTCCATAGTCATTGTGTGATTCTCAATCAAACTCAATGTCCCGACAGTAAATGGCGAGCCGTAGCCAACGAACAACTCTACAAACAACAGAAAACTATCGGTGCTTACTACGACCACGAACTAGCCCGCCAAATACAAAAATTAGGCTATCAAGTAGAATGGACGAGCGATCATACCTTTGAATTAGCTGGAATCGATAAAGAAAAGTTAGATGCAGTTTTTTCTACTCGCAGTAACCAAATAGAAGCCGAATTAGCTAAATTAGGATTAACTCGTAGTACTGCTACCGCCGAACAAAAACAGGCAGTATGTCTCAAGACTCGTCAAGAAAAAAAACAACACCATCACCCCCAAGATAGAATCAAACAGCTAGAAGAGTGGCAAACTAGAGCCAGAGAGTCGGGGATTGAGATAAGTAAACCAACTGAATATCATCGCGATTTTACGAAGCGAACTTATAATAATCCTGACCATTCCAATAGCTTAAAAAATCTGATTAGTAACGCCACAGAAAACCTAACAGAACATGACTCAGCTTTTAAACCCCATGAATTACTTAGAGAGTGTTTGCGTCAGAGTCAAGGACGATACGACCCAGAGAAAATACTTTCAGAAATTAATTCTTTATGTGAGGTAAAAGCTTTTGAAGCAGGGGAGCAGAGGTGCAGGGGTGCAGGGGAGAAAGACTCTGTAGAATTGACCGAGAAACCAAGAGACCAGAAGAAGCGTCCTACCCTGATTGCTACCCGTGACGGACGATTAACCACTAAAAGTGCGCTTACTCGTGAACAGAAGATTATCCAATTAGCTAAAGGGGGAAGAGATAGCCAGATTCCTTTATCCACCGTAAAACGAGCCGAAGCAGTCTCCCAAACTCGTTTTCTCAACCAGGGACAAGCTACCGCTTTAAAACAGATGGTCACAAGTCGTGACAGTGTTATATTAATTCAAGGTAATGCAGGTGTGGGTAAAACCTATACCATGAAAGCTTTTGCCGAGACAGTAGGTGATAAGCAAACGATTCGCGGACTAGCTCCTTCTGCTGCTGCTGCTTCTGTACTACAAAATGAAAGCGGTATAACTTCTCAAACCCTTGCTAGTTATCTTCTAACACCAAAAAAGCAACTACCCCAACAAGAAGTAATTCTAGTAGATGAAGCAGGAATGATCTCTACCCGTTCGGCTCAACAGCTTTTAGAAAAAGCCCATTCACTCAAGAGCCGAGTCATACTCATTGGGGATACCAAACAGTTATCAGCAGTATCTGCTGGCGCACCTTTTAAATTGCTTCAGGATGCTGGTTTACCCACTGCTATTATCGACCAAAATCTACGACAGCGTGACCCTTCTCTCAAACAGGTAGTAAATTCCCTTGCCACCCATGATAAAGAACCAGATAGTGTCAATGGAGCTTATCAGAAACTGAACGAGTCAGGGAAAATTAAGCAGATTCTCGAAAATGAGAAGCGTATAGATACGATTGCCTCAGATTATCTGAGTCGCCCTGTAGAAATTCGTCGTAAAACCCTGATTTTAGCTGGTACAAATGGAGATAAAAAAGCCATAGCTAGTAAAGTACGTCAGGGTTTAATAGCTGAAGGAACAAAACATCCGTAAAGAAGATTATAAACAGCTAAACGGACAGCGTTTCACTGTTGAAGCTATTACTGAAGATGGTCAAATAAGCATTAATAGCAACGGTAAGACCTGGGATATTTCAATTGAACGGTTACTCCACAGCGATTACAGTTATGTAGATACAGTCCATAGTAGTCAGGGTCAAACTGCCGACTACTGTATTTACTCTGCTGCCAATGCCAAGAGTATGACCATCGGCAGAGAAAGCTTTTATGTAGCAGCCAGTCGCGCCAGACAAGAATTTGTAGTTTATACTGCCAATACTCAAGATTTAGGAGTAACAGTTCAGATTAGCCGAGCCAATGAGAATGCCAAAGATTTGGTAAATTCTGCTGTAGTCAGAGAAAAAGTAGTAGATAATGCCAAATCAAAGCAAATATCTCAAACAGCTAACCCTCAACAGGATAAAACATCTAAACGGGAGCTACTATCAAAAGAGCAAGAATCTAGTCATTCGAGTAATGAACGAGGCGAACGGTCACTCAAAACAGAACCAGAATCCAATCAACGCGGAGTTCAACGCGGAGTTGGATTGGACAAAATTATTGATAGTCTTACAAACTCTAGCCGACGGGCAGGAGAGTTGGCAAAAGAACTGGCAGAAAACCTTCGAGGTACTAGCATCCAAGCTGAAAGAACAGGAACAGAGCAATCAGACCTTAATCGAGAAACAGAAAAACCTGGAAACAATATTACAGAGTCTAATCGAGCAGCAGAAGAACTCACAAGAGAATTTCAAAAGCTTGAACAACGTGCTGTCGGCTCTGATATCAAGAATCGAAAGACTAGAAAACCACACCTTGATAGCCACAGCCAACACATCGAAAAAGATCGACAATTTGCAAAAGACATCGGAACAGATTCAGAGAACAATCTCCTGCGACAGGTACGGAGTAAACAACATTTGGTCAGAAGCAAGGACAATCAGCCCTCTAGAACTGGTCAAGGAGAAAGGGATTATGCTGCTGATTATCATACTGGGGATTTGGGGACTCAACCGCATAAGTCCTCCCAACAGCAAGACACTTCAAGAAATCAAGGGCAGAGTCAACAACAACGAAATCCGTCTGAGACGAATCGAGAACAAGTTTTAGAAACCGATACTGTTTTGCCAACTAATTTTAGTGTTGAGATGAGCAGGGGAAGCAGAGAAAGCAGGGGAGCGGGGGGAGAAAAAAATCAATCTGCTCCAAATAATATTATGGAAGAAGTAGAACAGTTGTTATCATCAGTTTCACCACCTCAACCATTGAGCCAGGATGAAGTTAATCAAATTTTGCTCACCGCTAGATCCGCCGTACAAAGATATGGAAGAGAGAGGGATAAAAAGATAACCTTTAAAAATGACTACTATCAAATCCAGAAGTTCTCAGTGTTTGAAACCTACGGTGGAAGGAGCTATCTAACCATAGATGCACTCGATGGACGGGGAAGGATTTTGACCATGAAAGGGCAGAATTCTCATCCCGCCAATCTAAAAATTCAAGAAAACCATCTAGCCAAGCAGGATGTATTGACTTTTAAGAAAATCCAATCTGCCCTAGACCATCTCCAACAAATCCGTCAATTCAAAGAGAATGCTCAAACAATACTATTGAAGTATGGAGAACCAGACCCGCAGCAACCCCTCAAAGGTTATGGAACTCTTGAAGGGAAAAAGTATCGGATTGTGTCTGACGAACAGGCATTGAGGGTTATAGCAAAAGATGGACGGGGGGAAATCCTCAACTATCCGAGCGACCCCTACACTCGGAATCCAGAAGCCAAAGCAAGTGCGAACTTTAATCAAGAGGATGTGGAGTTGTTCTCTACCCTAGCCCAACAAATTGAACGGGAGCGACGGGAGGCTGAACGAAGTAGGCAGAGAGAGTTGTCGCAGAAACGACTGCAAGGCAGGGGTCTTGAGCGTTAATTTCTTTTTTCCTTTCACTGGACTCTAATATTTTTTGTGAGCCGTTTGCAGAATAATTTGAGTCCATTCTTAATTATTGTGAGCCGAAGCGAGTTTATATCTGTAAATAATGTGGGGTCTTGCACACTTTTGGTGAATCTAAAGAAGAGCGAGCGCACTTGTCCTAAACGGGACATAAAAATCTTGCCCAAGGTTCTACCACTTTTGGTAATCTCTGTGTAAAGATGCGACGTTGGCAATTGGGGTTGGAGCAGAAAAATTTTTGGGTAAAAAGCTTTAACCAGACCTGATAATTTCCCCAAGATACATCTGAAAGAGTTTGCCGATAATAGCTATGAACTTTTTCATTTGCCGAATTACAAATTGGACAAACTGCTAGTTATCCATTTTGCCAGAGACTGCATAGCCAAAAATTTCTGAGATATAGGAAAGAGTAGAAAGAAAAATAACTCTTAAGTCCTTTCTATATAAGGAATATAAGGAGGAAACAATGGTTCAACAAAAAAGTAATGAGCAGGCTGGTATATCCAATAACTCTATCAACTTACGCTCTCTAGTTAGCACCTTAGCTGTAGTTTTATTGATTGGTTTTTCTTCTTCTTTGCTTAGTAGGTCTGATTCTTCCCATCAATCAGGATCCTATTCTCCAGGTATGTCAGATCAAGAAAGAGTTCAAAGTGAAATCGAAGTCGAGCAAAATTTTAAAAATCGCGTTCGCGGAGAAGATTTAGAATTTTTTTATCGCTTAATGGAAGAATTTCAAGCGGAATTAGCTCTTCTTGATGGAAGAGTCGATAATATAGAAAGTCGTGTGCAAAACTAGTGTAAATAAGCGAATCTGTATAATTGACCGAACCAATCTTTCCCTAAAGAAATAAATTACATCGCTACTACTCTGTCAATTTTGAAATGAGGGATAGGACAATTCTCCAAAATCTAAAATCTAAAATTATCCGAACCAGTCCCTCAAAACTATCTTGACAGACCACTACAACAGGACAAGTGGGAGCAATAAATAATGCAAACTCCACTAGCACATAAAACAACTAATTCTACCAAAGAAAAAAGCTACCAAAATATTATCTCGTTTCACTGAAAGCTGCAAAAATCTAAATAATTGTCCAGAGATTTCATTAACCAATCAGAGGTATAGTCATGAAAAAAACTTTGGTTAAATTTTCTTCTCTACTTTCCCTCACAATATTATTATTTGCTATTTACAATCCAATAAATGGCAGGGAAAGTAAATCTGAACAGTATTCTAACAATCAAGAATTAACTCAAAGCGAACTATTCAATAGTATCTCTTTAAGTAATAAAAATTCAACTAAGATAGCAATACCTCCAATTGAATGGGGAGTATTAAGTAATTACTTTGCCATTGAAAATGTCAAAACTGGAATGCATCAAGAAGTAGATCCATATACTGGAAGAGTTGAAGAGGTTCCTTTGCTTACCTTTACTGTTGAAGCCAAAAGACGTTTTTATACGACTTTATTTTTTGCTCGTTTTTATGATTCAGAAGACATTGAAATAGGTTTCTTTTCTCCTATAGAATTTAAGCCTCTTTACGATACTTGGAATCAAGGTATGCGGAGCAGAGCTAATATTATCCTGCTAAGAAATATGTCTGACGTTGCTGTGATTAAATTATCTCAGTTATGACTTCTTGTTATGGAAAAACAATCAATTTAGTCGCTTTGAATGTTTAAAAACACACAAAGTCATTAGGTACGTTCTTGAAATAATTATTTTGGTAACAATAGTTCCTTCTCCTGAAACTTTTGCTCTTTGGGGAACAGTAGCTACAATAATCGCACTTTAGGTTTCTCGAGCGAAATATATTTTTTGAATCCTTAATTTTTTCGAGTAGGCAAGCCTGAAACTATTGAAATCTTTCTATGCAAAAGATTATATTCTCACCTCGAAAGAATGCATAGCAGAAGAACAATCAGACTTATGTAGTTAATGAGAAGGGTGAAAACCAAAATCATAAAGGACAAGGAGGTGAAAGGTTATGAAGACACGCTGCGAAAAAAGATTATTCCAAATAACCTTTTGGCTCGTAACAGAAATCCTCCTGAATCTTTTAGGACTCGATAATATGGCAGATTATAGTGAATTTGTATTCAAATATAAAATCATGACACTCAGCAACCAACCTGAATCAAGAATTACAATGATCGCTAATTTTAATTGGCTAGATTATGACTCAGTTTTTGCAGTACAGTCTATCCCTTAATAAATAAGCTAAAAAAAAATTTTGTTCGAGACTATTATTAAACAGCGATCGCAAGACCAAACAAAACTCTTTTTTATCAATCAACCATACTCCATTATCTTTGCTGAGGTACTCTTGTTCATCTTTTCAAACCGTTGCAAATAGGCTTCTTTAATTTTGATTCAAATCGACGATCGCCAAAAATGCATAGGGTAAATCAAGTCAGAAATATGAAGTAGTGAAAGAGAAAACAAGATCACTCTCAATCAACATTTCAGTTATCTAACTAGAAGAGAGAAAAATTATGAATATTAAACGTCACTCCAAATGTCTTTTCTTAATTCTCACACCATTAGCTCTCAGCTTAACACTATTATCAGCAGTACCTGCCAAGGCGCAATATAGCGATCACTACTACAACAAGAAACAAGCAGAGGCATCTAGAAATCGCGCACTTAAGTATGGGGGAACCTATAGCCATGCTGCACAGACTTATATGAATCGCCGTTATGGTTATTTGAGAGGAGGAGGCGACGGTTATTATTCCCCCCATATAATTCCAACAAGACCTCGCTCAAATCGTTCTAGCCGAGTAGAACATCTACCAGAACATCAAGAATTAGTTGATAAGGTAGATAGATATCTACAACGTTATGGAATGTAATCGATAGGTTATTTATCTTAACTCATAAATATTTTGAACATTCTCTGAGATAGATCGAATATATCTCAGTTTTTTTAATGTTAATCATGTCAGCGTGGCTGACATAAATCTAAATTTTCTGGCTGAGGTGAGATATTACTTTTCGTAGGATCGTAACCGACTAAAAATACTTCCCCTTGTTCGTTGCGAATCCATCCTTTGGCTGGCACAATCTTGGTTGAATCCTCAGAAACAGGTGACTCTTTACTAATAGCAGCTACACCCATTGCTGGTTCGACTAAACCTACTTCAACTTCGTCGCTATGGTGTATTTGTTCTGGTGTTGCGGGTAAACCGCCTCTTCCTGTCAGGGTAAATTTGCTTGTACCTCCTTGTTTACAGGCATTTTGACTAATTAAGTCTTCGGGATTAACTACATTTTCTGGTAAGTCTACTAATCCGCGACTGGGGTCATTCTCAGGAGTATTAATTTCAACGATGCCATCTACTCCCAATTGGGAACTAGCAGTAATCTCACTATCGGGAGAGAGGAATATTCCTAGAGCAGTAATATCAATGTTACCTCCTTGACCTTCAAAAGCATCGGCAGTGATGTCGCTATTGTCACTGGCAATCAAAAAGTCAGTATCGATAGTAATGTTGCCTCCATTACCCGTACCGCCAGCAGTTGCGGAAATGGGACTGTTGTTTCGTAGACGTAAAGTATCTGAAATCGAGAAGGTAATGTTGCCTCCCTCACCACTGGCAGTAGCAGCAGAGATTTCTGAATTGTTATTGAGGGTTAGGTTGTCTGCCGTGAGGAAGATGCTACCGCCATTTCCCTCTCCTTGGCTATTTACGCTGATGTTTGCTCCATCAGTGAGGTTGACTTGGATGGGGTCGATGAAGATGTTGCCGCCGTCGCCTGTAGAACCGGGAGCGGTGCTGGCTTCTATGGCACTGGCAGTTAGGTTGAGGCTATCTCTGATGTTTAGGGTAATGTCTCCTGCTCGACCACTGCTGGCGGTGTTGGTTTGAATTGTTCCTCCTCCTGTTGCAGTTAAGGTATCGGCAGCGATCGCGATCGTTCCGGCATCTCCTTCTCCAGAGGTGCTGGCACTGATTTGAGCACCATCCCGAACAAGCAACTGCCCCGTTTCGATGGTCAAGTTGCCGGCACGCATCGACCCTACAGTCTTTACGGTTACTTGAGCCTGGTCTCGAACGTTTAGCTGTTCAGTTTCGATCCTTAAATCTCCTCCGCGACCTGTGGCTCCTGATAAGACTTCTGCACTCAAGAAACTGTCTGCACCTGTGACTTCTACTAAGTCACGAGCTTGCACGAATAGGTTTCCGGCATTCCCCTCACCAAGGGTGAATGTACTGATTTCAGCACTATTGGTAACAAAGAGGGATCCAGTCGTAATCGTGATTTTGCCTCCTTGCCCCGTTGCCCCAATCCAGGGACCGGCGAAAATACCAGTGAAGAAATCAGCATCACCATTTCCTTGAAGAGAGATGAAATCGCGGGCATTAATTATCATATCACCCCCATCCCCAGAGTCAGGGACTGCTCCATAAGTGGTAGTACTAATCCAAGTGCCGGCGCCAATAGTATCAATAACAAATAATGAATCCGTATTGAGCGTTAAGTTACCTGCATCCCCCTGAGTATAGGTTTCGGCATTTAGTCGAGCCCCATCAGCGAGCGAAACTGAGCGGGCATTAATCATCAAATTGCCAGCATTCCCTTGACCCAAAGTACTAGCACTAACTAGTCCTCCATTGGTCAGAGACAGAGAACCAGTAGTAATGGTCACACCCCCTGCATTTCCCACTGCTTCGGGATTGACCAGACTGGTAGCACCACTAGGAAAGCCATCTGAAGTTTCACCATCAATGGTGATGGTATCGCTAGCAGTGATATCCACCCTCCCCGCATTCCCTTGACCCAAAGTACTAGCACTAACTAGTCCTCCATTGGTCAGAGACAGAGAACCAGTAGTAATGGTCACACCTCCAGCATCTCCCACTGCTTCGGGTTCGACCCGACTGGTAGCACCACTAGGAAAGCCATCTGAAGTTTCACCATCAATGGTGATGGTATCGCTAGCAGTGATATCCACCCTCCCCGCATTCCCTCGACCAAAAGTGCTGGCACTAACCGTACCCCCATTAGTTAAATTCAAATTGCCAGTAGTAATGTCAATTCCTCCTGCGTTTCCGACTGCATTACTATTAACTCGATTCAAAATAGCACTGTAATCCCCTTGAGCATCTGTACCATCAATAGTAATAGTAGTCGCATTTAAATTAATATCTCCTGCTGGATTACCCGTAGCATCTAAACCTGCTGCTATCCCCCCAACCAGCCGACTTCCTCCTAACAAATCTAGATTACGAGCATTAACATTAATAAATCCTCCCCCTTGATTAGCTACATCTACTAAAGCACTATCAGAAAGAGATACATCTGCTCTTGCTACACCATCAGGAAAAGTTAAACTACCATTTTCCTTAATATTTACTGTTCCTGCTGCTGCTAATCCCCCTAATTCAACTCTTCCTCCTGGTGCTGTTATAATCCCTCCATCCAACGTAATCTTACCGCCTACAAAAGTAAGATTCCCCCCTGGCTGTATCTGAAGTCCGACAGAATTTTCATTGCTATCAACTGCTGTAGATTGATTGAGAATATTTCCCGAATTATCCCTAAAGCCCAACCCAATAGGAATATTAACCTCTAATAATGGTGGTGCTTGTGGATTGCTGGCACTAAATTCTATATCGTCCTCGAATAACAAACTATCTGCGGTTGTAGCAAAAAACGAACCGCCAAGATTGAGTCTGGCATTTTCGCCAAAGATGATACCGTTGGGATTGATTAAAAATAGATTAGCTGTACCGTTGGCACTAATTAAGCCATCGATATTGGAAATATTGCTACCCGTTACCCGACTGAAGATATTGGCAATGTCATTCGCATTATTAAACGCTGCCGAACCCATTGTGGGGACGGAAAACTCATCGAAGCTATGAAAGAGATTATCCCCAACGCGATCGCCCTGATTGATAGTAAAATTATTCCCATCGGCGTTAACTGTAGTGTTAGTAGTGCCATCAGGAGCGATCTGTGCGATCGCGGGACTAAATTGAAGCGAACTTCCCACTAAACAAAAAGTCAAAGATGAGACTAGAGAAATACTTGGCTTCACTTCAATACTCCTCGACAATTAATGATGTTATTGAGAGTATTTTACAGATATTTTGTGTGGCGAATTAGTTATATCCAATAGTTATTTATAAATTTTAAACTCCCGCACGGGTTTACTCTGCGGGAGTGTCACTGATAGCCTAGCTGACTGGATGGGTAGTTCACTAATGCTCATTCAACACATACCCAATTACCATAGGAATGGAACTGTTAAGACTAGAGAGCCAGCAGTTAGTAAGCCTAAAAATGATATGGCAATCAGGGTAAGCTCATCTTATTTGGTATAAAATGTACTTGATAAAAGTAATCTTATCCGCTCTCTTTTTTTTAGTAATGGTCTTTCGCCTATATAATGTAGTTTCAATCTTAACTACAGTAAATTGAGAAGATTAGGGGAAAGAATTGATGGGTAAAGGATTTGCACCTATAAAAGCTAAACCAAAAAAACCAGCAGCTCAAAGGGCAAAACTGAACCCGATTTCCCAAATACAAGCTGATTTATCCAGTTATTTTACTGATATTAAAGATCCGAGAGTTAATAGAACCAAAAAGCACTTGTTAAAAGATATTTTAGTCATTGCCATTTTGGCTATAATCGCGCTCTGCAGAAGGCTGGGAAGACATCGAAAATTATGGCTATGCCAAGCAACAGTGGTTGTCAGAATTTTTAGAGTTACCTCATGGAATCCAAGCGCGATGACACCTTTCGTCGGGTTTTCGAGAGGATCGATCCCATAGCTCTCTCAGAATGTCTAACTAAATGGGTGCAACAACTAATCCCTTCATTAGAACAAAAAATTGTGCCAATAGATGGCAAGTGTTTGAGGGGTTCTTATGACCGCGAGCAAGGCATTAAAGCTTTACATCTAGTCACAGCCTGGGTGGCAGAGCCAAATCTGACTTGAGGACAGATTAAAGTTGAAGATCATAAAACATGAAATAACGGCGATTCCTGCCCTATTAGAATTAATCGATATTCAAGGAGCTGTGATTACTATCGATGCCATGGGAACTCTTTCCTGAGATTGTTCGGTTAATTCGTCAAAAAAAAGCTGACGCGCGTCCTGACACTTAAAAGTAATCATCCCACACTTCGCTCTCAAGTAAAAACATGGTTTGATGCAGCCAGAGCCACAAATTTTGAAGGCATTACAGTTTCAGTAGACCGCCGAGTCGAAAAAGGACATCATCGCACCGAAAAACGGCTGGTTTGGGCTGTTCCTCTGTCTGAGTTTGGCGGTCTCTATAAACAAGAACAATGGGTAGGTCTTCAAACTCTTGTGATGGTTGAAAGAACCCGCCACCTGTGGAATAAAGTTACCCACGAAGTCCACTTTTATCTATCGTCTCTGCCGTGCCTTCGCTCAGAATCTGGGCAATGTCATTCGCACCCATTGGGGAATCGAAAACCAAGTCCATTGGACTCTCGACGTAACTTTTAATGAGGATCATTGTCGCATCCGTTCTTGCCACTCCCCTCGTAACGAAAGCTCTACTCCGACGCATGGCACTAAATGCCCTGAATCAAGAAAAGAGTCTGAAGCGATCGCTGCGCCAAAAAATGAAACGCGCAGCTATGAATAATGACTATATGATGACTGTTCTACAATCCTTTTGTCAATAGGGTTTGAGACGCTCTTACCCTGTCTTTTATCCTCGATCGCTTTTCAAACCCGATCGCCACCAGTGGTTATTGAGCAGTTACGTTTCTATTCCTCATGCTCGCTTGGTAGAAATGCTAATTTATAAAGGATTAATGAAGGGAATAAAAGGAATGCCACGAAGATAAGGTAATCACCTAGGCAAAAAGAGCGAAAAGCCTTGTCAGACAAAGATTTGCTCCAACTGAAAAGTTAGCAGCACGGCATTGGGGTGAGCTACGTGGGTACTAATTTGTTCAATTTGGATGAACTGGCATCTCAACTATCTCTACTAAATCCCCTAAAAAGCCAATTTTCAAGCAGCACCAAAGAGTCAAGTTCGATTCAACTTGACAAGCAACTGGGAAGGAATATTTAATTGTTTTAACCCCAAAAAAAAAAGAACTAAATCAACCTAATTTTAAGCTATTTTTTGCTTGAGAATAGACCTAGGTTCTTGCATCAAGGGATAAGATTTAGGGCGACGCTTTTTGACTCTTGGTTCAAATCGCCCTACTCTTTTTTTCAGGGGTTTATGAGCAATCAGATTCAACATTATTTGAAAGAGTTTTTTTCGTTTTTTGAGGCTGACATCTTTTAATTCTGAAACAAAATTCTGCAAATGATGCCGAGTTTCTTGAAGAGAGATGCGTAAAGAATCAACGGCATGAGCGATTCCCGCTTGCCACATGACTGTTCGCAATAAATTATAAGCTAAAAGATGTACATATATTTCTTTGCGAACCATTTCGGGAGTTTTTCCTCTTAGAAGAGCCATGCCCAAACTAGTTTTAATATGTCTTAAATCCAGTTCGACATCCCAACGAAATTCGTAGATTTTTACTAGTTCTTTGACGGGATAAACTTGAGCATCTAATAAAGTGGTAATGACCGTAACTTCTTTAGTCCTCCATCCAGGAATACAAATGTAATAATGAACTTCTCTAACTGTTAAATTCTCAGGCAAACTTTCAAATTCTTCTGTCGATAATCCTGGTGGTTTAGATTTAGGTTTAGCCCAAGTTACTAACCGGTCACAAGAGCCAATTCTTTTGCCCTTTTTCAGTTGTTGTTTTCGACTTTTATGCAGTCGAACTACTGCATCACAATCTTGATTTTTAAGAAAACAAATGTCGGCGTAAGAACAACAAGCTCGGTCACTTAAAAACACATCTCCTGGATTAAGAAAGTGATATAAACACCTGGCTAATTTAACATCATGAGTGCGATAAATATCAATGACTATGTCGACCACTGCTCCAGTCGCAATACTAAATAAAACCCCCAGTTTAGCTAAAGGAAAACCACAGCCCTCTTTTTGAGAACTAGGCTGTGGATAGTCTTCTTGATTCTTTTTCGGCTCTGGCATCGACACTGTTGAACCATCAAAAACTTTGACATGACGCCCACACCAAAGTTTTTCTTTTTTGACTTCTTTTTCTAAGTTTTGGCCAGTTTTTTTGACGAGTTTTTTCACAAAGTTTTCTGGTAATCGAACTCGAGCTTGGCTGGTTCGCACTATTATCTTCTGAAGGGATTTTTTCTCCCTTTGCTGCTAGCCAAGCGATGATTCGGCTAACTGCATTATGACAAGTTTTATCTGCGTCTAGAACTTGTGATAAAAAAGCCCACAAAGTGACAATTGGCGAGAATAATCTTTCTCGATATTTAAGCTTTTCTTCTTTCAAAGTTTCTTCGAGCATCGCCACTGGTAAGATTTGGGCAAAGGGCAGTCCGAATGAAGAACTAAATTGCTGCACCAAAATTTGCACTTGACTTCTCGGTTTGAACATCTTTCTCCTCAGTTCAGAACGTTCAAACCTAGTTATATCAGAGTTTCCAGCTTTTTGAGCGGAAGCGATCGCGCTCTTATCTTAGTGGCATTCGGGAATAAAAGTTGTTTGCTCAGAGGAAAGTTATACATCAAAAGCTAGTTTTCTGTCTCTAGATTCGATTCCTACTTATGGAGATGATGGTGCTAATCAAGTTAAGTTCAGTGGCTATCGGGAAACCAGGGGAATGTACAAAATTAAAGGGGAGAAAGTTAGAATCAATGCTGATGTTAACGGAAGCTATAACATTATGCGAAAAGTAATCCCAACAGTCTTTGACGGAGGGATAGAGGGCGTTGTAGTTCGTCCCATCAGGATTACTCCTGGTAGAGCTAAATCTGGTCAATGTCATATTTGACTATATTTTTAGTAACTATCTATGCTCCAGAACTAAAGTGATCATCCCAACCATGTCCACAGGCACATCTGTAGGAATCATAATATGATTCAGTGAAGGCGGGGCAGCTACAATAGGCACAACTACCATATCCAGCTAGGTGAAACTCTTCGTCGGAACTTTCTTTCCGATGAACGGTAACAGGATGAGAGCGATCGCAATCAGCATCATGAACGTGACTGTCAAGGGCAATCTGAGAATAAGTGTCTACTTGCAATAAAAACGGAATAAAGGGAATAACAAGACCTTTAGACAAACCAGAGAGTGATATATGTCCCATTTCTAAAACCTCCTTGTTTAAAGCTTTAATCCCTAGATTTCTGTCTTGTTAATAGATATCTCCAGAAATTAAAATTTCACTATTGTTTGGTATAAATTTCAGATTAATTACTGGAGATGTCTAATCAATGAAGATTGCTATTATCTTCGTAGACGGCGTTGTTCGATTTCTCTTAAATAATCACAAGCTGACCTTATTCCTTCTCGGCATTCTTGAGTCAAAAAAATCTCTTCATCTGCTGAAGGTGGAGTGCCTAATCGGCGATCGGCTTCTCTAATTCGATCTATCGCACTGTTCATTACTCGATCGAATTTGTCATCTAATTCTCGTTGATTTTCTTGTCTAATTTCTTCCTCACTGCGATTGAGGAAATCTGAAGATTGAGAACGAGAAGGAGTTGAGATAAGAGATAAAACAAAAATCAAAAAAAGCAACTGAATCTTATCAAAAAAATTCGATGGTTTGGTTTCATGCTTGGTAATCATGGGATGACCGATGACCTCCCGAATAAAATACTGTTTGCATTCTTTTTACTGTCATCAGTATTTATCTCTGAATCAAACCAGCCTATGCACTATTACCTAACATTTAAGAAACCCTTGTAGTTAAAAAGCATAATCGAGACTAAAATAAATTCCACGATCGCTCAAAGTTCTTTTTTCAATCTCTATATCTACTAGAGGAATTCCCCAATCGAAACGAGCAGTTAGTTTTTGGGCCATCTGCCACTGTAAACCTAAACCAATACTTGCTAAAAAGTTGGGCTCAGGATCGGGAAAATCGCCATTATTCCAACCAATACCAAGATCTACAAAGGGTGCGAGTTGTAATACTCCCGATACTTGAGGTATTTGCCAAATTGGTAAGCGTACTTCTGCACTAATAAACCAAGCGTTATCGGTTAACAATACATCCTGTCGATAACCCCTAACACTATTCAACCCTCCTAAAGAAAACTGTTCCAGTGCTAAAAGTGGTTCAGTAGCGAACTGCAAATCGGAACGAACTACGAATAAAGTTGCTGGTGCTAATTGTCGCACATATTGCCCTTGTCCTTGCCAAGCAAAGAAACTACTATCGGGTAAATTTGAGGGATTATTAGTTGCCTCAAAAGCTTTAATACCAAAACTAAATTGAGAACGAATTGACCATACTTGTTGAGGATTACGCTTAGTCCAATCTTGGAAAAACCGAATTGCAGAAATACGAACTTCCCCATCTTCATTCGCACCAGGAGAGAGGTTAAAACCTTCGTCATCGAGAAAGCTGTCACTTTCTTGACGAGAAGCAGTTAAACCTAAAGCAAATTCTTCAGTGGGGGATTGCCATAAAGGCTGACGCCAGCTTAATTCATAATAGCGATAGTCTCCAGTAATGTTGAGGCGGTCAAAGGGTGATTCGATTACTTCAGTATCACTAAAACCCCCATTTACTTGAATCGTACCATTACTAGCATTTACAGGAATCGTATAGCTCAAGTCTACACTATCGCTGCCATCGGTATTACTATAACTGAGATTAAGGCGATCGCCTAAACCCAACAAATTAGCTTCTGTTAAATTGATACTCCTACGAAAACTACCCACACTAGGATTACGACCATTATCGAGCGCAGGTATAACAGTAAAAGAGTCTGCTTCTTTAATTTCGATCTTGAGTAAACTTAATTCCGGACGTATTCCTGCGGATAATTCAGCATTAAGTTCTTCAATCAAAGGATCTAATTGTAAGAGTTGCAAAGCTGCTACCAAGCGATTTAAGTCGAAAGGCTTTTTTGTCGCTAAGGCTAATCGACTGCGAACATAGTTAGGGTTTAATCTTTTCGTCCCCGTTACTTGAATATCTTCGATCGCACCTTCAATAATTTCAATGGTAATTATTTCCCCATCTACTTTTTGACCCGCAGGAATAACTACATCGGAGTTAAGATAACAGGGTCGAGCGGAATTAACATCATTAGACTGACAACCAGCAAGATATTTTTGTCTGATAAGCTCTTCTACTTGAAGTAGTTCGGCAAAACTAATTTCTTTGTTAGTAAACTTGGCAACTACCTGGTTTAATTCTTCATCCCTAAAGGCGGTATTGCCCACAAACTGAAAACCCTTAATTCTCACCTTCCCTGGAATATCTACTGATGGTGTTGGTTGAGATGGAACAGATGGCGTTTCTAAAGGGGGTTTTTTAAATTCGGTGGGTAATTCTAGAGGTTGTTGAGGAATTCGCGGTGGAATCGGATTGGGAAGTTGCGAGACTATTCGGCGAGCGCTCATAATCTGTCGATAGTTATTTTCTCGCTTCCCGTCTGGACTAAAGATCTCCACGGGGGTTGCTGTTGCTTTAACCGCACTTCCAGCGAGCGTCAACAGAACTGTTATCCAGTAATCGATTTTGTTTAGCAACTTGATAAAATACTCAATTGAGTTAAAGAGTAAAAAAGATAGTTTTTGATAGTTTCTAGCTAAAAATAACTTTAAACCTTTTTAGTCTGCATATATCTTGATATATGCAGACTAAATTAGTAATAATATTCAGTGGTAACTTTGGCACACTCCGATGCTCTCGGTAATAATTGACTGCCAAAGCTGCCAGGATATCACGGTTTAATACCTGCGAATTTCAAAACATTCAAATTCCTCAACATTAGTTGATTACACTATGCGTTAGAACCAGGTATCTTGACACTCCGCATGTCTTGAGCGTTAGCGGAAGACATGCGAAGTGTCAATGCTTTATATATATCGGACTTCAGCAATCAGATTTAGCATGATCGGGCAAAAATCACAGCGAGCGCAAATCTTAGTTACTTTACTTTTTTTCCTGACAATGGCAATTACTCCTGTCGTCGCCCAGGTTAGAACCCCAAATTATATCGGTCGAAATCAACAGGAAACCTTACAACTGATTGAGCTAGGCGAACGACTATATCAAGAAGGAAAGTTTGAGCGCGCAGTCGGTATTTGGCAAGAAGCAGCAATTGCTTTTGCTAGTCAGGGAAATAGTCTCAATCGAGCGATGGCACTGAGTAATCTATCTCTGACGTATCAACAAATGTATAAATGGCAGCAAGCAGAAGAAGCTATTATTAATAGCCTAAATCTCTTGCTAACTTTAGAAAATACCGCCGAACAACAACGCATTCTCGCCCAAAGCTTTGATATTCAAGGAAGATTACAACAACAAATCGGACAATCCCAAGCTGCATTAGAAACCTGGCAAAAAGCGAGTAAAATTTATACTCAGAGCGGCGATCGCCATAGTCAAATTAAGAATAAGATTAATCAGGCTCAAGCATATCAGGATTTGGGCTTTTATCCGCGATCGTGTCAAATTCTCTTAACAGCTTTACAAGTTAATCACCAACAATGTGAAATTTCAACACTAGAACTCCAACAACTAAAACAACAACTACTAACCGAGCAATCTCAACCCACCATTAAAGCTCGAGCCAAAGGACTGCGCAGCTTGGGAAATGTTCTTCGCACCATCGAAAACTTACAACAATCTCAACAAGTTTTACAACTAAGTTTAGAAATAGCTCAAAAATGGCATTTATTAGAAGATGAAAGTAAAGCCTGGCTGAATTTAGGCAATACTCAGCAAGCTTTAGCCACCAGAGTTGCAGAATTAGGAGATTGGCAACAAGCTAGCATTTATAATGATAAAGCTTTAATCTCTTATCAAACAGCATCGTCGATCGCACCTTCTCAGACAGTCAAACTTCAGGCTCAACTCAATCAATTTAAGTTATTAATCGAGCAAGAAAAATGGCAAGAAGCAAATAAATTATCATCCTCAATTTCAAATTTACTCCCAGATTTACCACCTACCCGACTTAGTACATTTACTCAAATCGACTTTGCGAGAAATCTTATTTGTCTGCGCTCAAAAAATCCTCATTGTCTCAGACAGCAACTAAAAGAAGATCGACCTTTATCATTGTCCAAAGAAAAACAATCTTACTCAGAAATAACTAATTTATTAACTACTGCTATCGATCGAGCCCAACAACTTGGGGATAAACGCACACAATCTTATGCCCTGGGAATTCTCGGTCAACTTGCCGAATATCTTCACCAATGGCAGCAAGCGGAAGCATATACAGAACAGGCCTTAAACTTTGCCCAACAGATTGAAGCATTAGATTTAGTTTATCAATGGCAATGGCAACAGGGAAGATTATTAAAAACTAGAGAAACATCAGACAAAGCTCTGTTAGCTTACCATCAAGCAGTAGCAACTATACAAACCCTACGTTCCGATTTAGTTACTATTAACCCAGAGGTTCAGTTTACCTTTCGAGAAAGTATCGAACCTATCTATAGAGAATACGTAGATTTGCTATTACGCTCTTCACAAAAAGCTCAACCCGATCGAACAATATTACAGCAATCTATAGAAGCAATTGATGCTCTACAGTTAGCAGAATTGGAGAATTTTTTCCAGCTTGTCTGTCTGGATACAAAACCAGTTTCTCTTAATCTCGTAACTGACAAAAATGACCCTACTGCAGCAATTATTTATCCTATTTTGTTAGCAGATCGATGGGAAATTATTCTCAAGCTACCCTATCAACCATTACGCAGGTACACCACATTTATAGACAATCGAGCAAAAACTGAAAGAATTGTAGCTCGGCTATCCCAATCTCTAACACAGCGCAATAGTCAAGAAACTTTACCTCTTGCCCAACAAGTATACAATTGGTTACTCCTTCAGGCCGAACCCGATTTAGCCGAAAGCAAGATTAACAATTTAGTTTTTGTCTTAGATAGTTCTCTACGGAATGTGCCAATGGCTGTTCTTCACGATGGCGAACAATATTTAATTGAAAAATATAACATTGCCCTAACTCCTAGCCTACAATTGCTAGACTTACAACCGCTAGAACGTCAAGATTTAAAAGCTTTGACGGCGGGACTGACAGAAGCCCGTAGTGGTTTTCCCCCCTTAAAATTTGTCGCTGATGAATTGGCTCAAGTACAGTCTCAGGTATCTACTGTTAAACTGATCGATCGCGAATTTACCAGTAACAGTTTACAAAATCAAATTACTAACCATCTCTTACCTATCATTCATCTAGCAACTCACGGTCAATTTAGTTCTCAAGCAGCAGAAACATTTGTTTTGACCTGGGACGAGCGACTTAACGTTGAGCGACTTAATAATCTACTCCGCTTTAGTCAAGTAGGGACAACTGGTTCAATTGAATTACTTGTTCTTAGTGCTTGCGAAACCCTAACGGGGGATAAAAGAGCAGCTTTAGGGCTGGCTGGAGTAGCGGTGCGGGCTGGCGCACGCAGTACACTTGCTACTTTATGGAGTGTCAATGATGAGGCTACAGCTTTACTAATGGGTCAATTTTATCAAACCCTAAAAAATCCTACCGTAACTAAGGCAGAAGCCCTGCGTCGCGCTCAAATTACTCTTTTAAACAATCCTCGATTCCAGCGTCCGCATTTTTGGGCTTCTTATGTTTTGTTAGGTAATTGGCTTTAACTGGACACGGTGTACTTTTCGGGATAAAATGACCATTTTTTAAACCATAAAATGTCCAAGCAGAAACGTGTTTCTTAGCTTTCAGCCGTTGGAGAACTTGAAGATTTGTATCATAACTTGTCCGTAAGTTCTAATTTTGCATCATAATGTGTCCAAAAGTTTTTTGGCTTTTGGAGTTGAACAGCAAGAGAAAAACCTGGAAATAGCGCACTCTGGGGACAAGTTATGATGCAAAACTTTCAAATCAAAGCTGCCCGACTTCGGGAGTTATGAGCAGTAAGGAGAAGACGATTGAACGCCGATGAGTTTCAAAACTGGTGTCTAAAGCTGCGCCTTCCAGCATCCACCCGTAAGGTAATTAGCACTATTCGCACGGCGACTCCCTCACGCCGCGTCCAGGGTCGGAGCCAGAATGTCAGTGGCGTTTACCCCAGTCGAAAAATGGGTGTGACTATCCAGTTTGAGAGCCATACGGTAGAACTAGGGGCAATCTACCAAATGGAACACGACCCTGAAGTCTTAGAGTTCTACGACCAGCCCGACCCGTTCAAAATTCAGTACCAAAGCCGAAAGGGACGCAAAATCGCTCATTATCATACGCCTGACTTCTTCGTGCTGCGAAGTGATGGTGCTGGGTGGGAAGAATGGAAGCCCGAAGACCAGTTACAGAAACTTGCCCAAAAATACCCGTCTCGCTATCAACGCTCTGAAATCGGAGAATGGATCTGCCCGCCAGGAGAAGCTCATGCTAAGCCACTGGGTCTTACTTATCGGGTTCGTACCGATGCAGAACTAAAGCCTACCTTCATCCAAAACCTGATGTTTTTGGAAGACTACTTCGGGTTTACCTCTGCCGTTGCCGCTCCCCTTCAAACTCAAGTGCAAAGCCGAGTGCAGGCAGAACCGGGAGTGACGCTAGCTGCCCTGCTTGCTTCTGAGCCGAAGGTGCGTGCCGATGATGTATACGCACTGATTGCTCAGGAGCATCTCTACACAGATCTGTATGCTGTACCTCTCGTTCAACACAGGCAGGTGCAGCTTTATCGAGAGCAGCAGGTATATGAAGCTCACCAGTATCTAAATGTCGGACAAGTTAAGCTAGCAAACCCTGTTACCCTTTCAAATCCCGAAACCTTGACCGTCAACACCAAACTGCACTGGGACGGGCGAATGTGGACGTTGATTAACCGGGGCGAAACTACCGTGACGCTGCTACCCGAAGTGGGGCAGCCGATGCAGTTGCCTGCGGAGTTTTTTCTAGGGTTGCTCGACAGCGGTGTGATTAGCCTTCCTCAAACAGAGGCGGAACCATCGACTTCTGAGTCGGTACGCCGCTTGATGGCAGCCGCCAGTCCTGCCGCCTTAGCCAAAGCCAACCATCGGTTTCACCTTGTTCAAGCCTATTTCGGGCGACAAACAGCTCTCTATCGTGATGTTGTTCCTCGCACCTTACGCCGATGGGTCAAAAGGTTCCGCGAAGCAGAAGCTCAGTACGGCTGTGGCTACGTTGGGCTGTTGCCGCGTACAGCCAAGCGCGGCAATCGGACAGCCAAAGCCCCAAACTCGGCAAGTAAATTACTCGACACCTTCATTGCCGAGTATTATGAAACACCAAGGCAAGCACCAGCGATTTCGGTCTATCGCGCTTATCAGCAAGCCTGCGAACAACAAGGCATCCCTCCTCTATCTAAAAGTACGTTCTATCAACGACTCAAAAAGCGTCGCGGGTACGAACAGACCAAAAAGCGCCAGGGAGCTAAAGCCGCTTATTCTGTTCAACCTTGGGTTTGGGAGCTAGCCAAAACTACCCCTCGCCACGGAGACCGTCCCCTAGCCATCGCCCATATCGACCATACTCAGCTCGACATCGAACTGCGTTCGCAGGCAACAGGACGCTTACTTGGAAGACCGTGGGCTACCTTGTTGATGGATGCTTATTCCCGACGCATCCTCGCTGTCTATCTCACCTTTGATGCTCCCAGCTATCGCTCCTGCATGATGGCACTGCGGCTCTGCGTGTCTCGCTTCGGTCGCTTGCCGCAAACGCTTGTAGTAGATGGGGGCAAGGAGTTTCACAGCGTCTACTTTGATACCCTGCTAGCGCGGTACTGCTGCGTTAAGAAGACCCGTCCCGGTGGTAAGCCTCGGTTTGGGTCAGTGATTGAGCGGTTGTTCGGCACGACCAATACCGAGTTTATCTACAACCTGCTCGGCAATACTCAAGCGGCGAAACAGGTGCGCCAGCTCACTAAAGCCATCGACCCGAAGCGGCGAGCCGTGTGGACACTTGGAGATTTGTACATCTTCTTAAAGGAGTGGGCTTACCAGGTCTACGACCAAAGCGAACATGAAGCTCTGGGAACAACGCCCCGCGAGACGTATGTACAGGGAATGAGCCGGGCAGGAGAACGAGAACATCGGCGCATCCCATACAACGAGGAATTTCTCATGGCAACCCGCCCCAGCACCCTCAAAGGAGAAGCGACAGTCCAGCCGGGAAAGGGGATTAAAGTGAACTACCTCTACTACTGGAGCGATGCTTTGCGTAACCCGGAGATTGAGCGGATAAAGGTTCCTGTCCGCTACGACCCGTTTGATGTAGGGGTAGCCTACGCCTACGTCCAGGGGCGCTGGTTAAAGTGCATCTCCCAGTATTACAGCATTTTTGAGGGGCGTTCTGAGAAAGAGCTGCTCTTAGCGTCTCAGGAAATCAAGCAGCAGGGCAAACTAACGCGGTCTTCTCCCTCGGTTTCCGCTAAACGTCTGGCTGAATTTATTGCCAACGTGCAGGAGCATGAAACGCTGCTGCTTCAAAGACTGCGGGATCTAGAAGGGAAACAGGTGCAGAGCGCTCTGACTGAACGGACGGCTCGCGCACCGGAGCGAGCCGCTCCGGTGTCGCGTCCTCCTCAGAAATTACCTCCGTTACTGAGGCAGTACCAAGAGAGGAAATTACTCTGTCTAAAGCCAATCAATCGTCTCCCTCAAAGGTGAAGGCAACCGGGCTAGAAATGCCGCCTGTAGATTTGTCTCGACTACCCGTATTTGGAGAGTATCGCTAATGAATCTTGGGGCTGAGAATTTACGCTTGAGTGTAAAAGCGCAAAAGAAACTCGACAACTTCAAAGAGTACGCCGTGTCGCACTCTCAGCTTGCCAAAGTAGACAGAGAATTGATGCGGGCGATACGCGAACCTGCCGGATTTGCTCACGTCCTCATCTACAGACCGAGTGGCGTGGGCAAGACCACAATGATTCGGCAAATTACGCGACGGCTCAACGAGCTGTCGCCTTCTCAAAATGCCGTCAAGTCGATTGCCCATTCTCAGGACACTCTGCCGCCCTTACCGCTGCTGCTGCTCGAAACGCGCCCTCCAGATGGTGGCGCTTTCAACCGCGCCAATTACTACCGCACTGCCCTCAAGCTCTTAGGAGAACCTTTCTACGAACGACGAATGCTGGTCAACATTGACAGCGAACAGGTCTGGGAGAAAAAAGGACGTGGACGGACAAAGGCAGCGCAGTTTAACGACTCTCCCGAACTGCGCCACGCCTTAGAAGCCGCAATGAACCGACGGGGAGTACAGGCAGTCATCCTCGATGAAGCGCAGCACTTGATGAAGCTGGGTAGTGGTTCTAGTGCAGGCAAACTTTTAGACCAGCTTGACTGGATTAAGTCAATGACGAACGTGACGGGGGTGGTTCATATCCTAATTGGTACATACGAGCTGCTGAGCTTCCGCAACTTGAGCGGTCAAGCATCCCGGCGCGGTCTCGACCTGCACTTTCCCCGCTATCAGTTTCAGCACGAGCCAGACCGACAGGCGTTTCAGGGCGTTCTCTTAGCCCTGCTCAAGCAAGTACCGCTCCAAGTAGAGATAGAGACGTTGATGCAGCACTGGGTTTACTTCTACGAGCGGTCAATAGGCTGCGTGGGCGTACTCAAGGACTGGCTGATTCGAGCGGTAGCCGCCGCTCTTGACGACGGGAGCGAGACTTTGACGTTAGAGTACCTGCAAGACCATGCCCTTTCCCTCGCTCAGTGCGAGCGCATGGCGCTTGATGCCACAGAGGGAGAGCAGGAACTCCGCTATGCCGAGAGCCGCCGCGAACCACTGTGGCAGCTACTTCAGGCAGGTATGGATGCGTCGGCAATCCCAGCGGCCGTTGAGAGTGCAGTGCCTGCGGTAACTGAAGCAATGTCTAATCTTTCCCCTCCGGCAGAAGCCACTCCAAAAACTACGCGGAGAAAGCGGACGGCGAAAACTCAAGACAAAGAGACTACCCCTCCAAAAGCAGAGATAGCGGAGAAACCGCCCCGTAAGAAACAACAGACTCGCAAGAAAACATCTACCGCTGCTCAACAGGCAGAAGAAACCTCTCTAGCCCAAACAAATCCTTTAGTAGAGGCTCAGTCTTCTTCTAAAGAAGCTGAGAGTTTAGAGAAACCCGCTCGAAAGAAGCGGCAGACTCGCAAGAAAACTTTAGCGACGGCTGAGCAAGCCGAAAGTTTAACGTCTATGTCTGAGGCTGAAGTTGTCTTTCCAGCAGAGAGTGCTGAAAAACCGACTCGAAAGAAGCGGCAAACCCCCAAAAAGTCTCCGGTGGTCGCACAAACTCCTGACCCTTCAAGTTCTGTCATTGAGGCGACAGACCAGCAAACAGACCTGACGGCTGAAGAAACACCACCGCAAAAGAAACGGACTCGACGAGTTGGGCAACGCACGCCCAAGCGAGATCCCGTTGGGTCTTGATTGAGCAATCAAAGGTCAGCATTAATATTTGCCACGAATATAGCACTTGCCAACTTAGAAAGTATCAAAGGAAGAAAACCAACAGCCAATTTTAGTTTTTTTACTATCTAATTCTCAAGCCCAAGTTAAAAACCTCGACAAAGTTACGTTTCTGTCTACAAATTGAGATAATGACTTTGAAGTTGTTCGCCGAACACCACCAAAGCAATTCGGACAAAAGTTTCACTCTTTATATATTATCCGCCGAGCTGTGATTGAGAACAGCTAGCTTGGAGAATATAATCTCTTTTGGTTAGGTCAGAACTCGACTTCTTTGCTTGAAGCATATCTTGTCCTCCCCTCTAGTCCAGCATAAAATGTCCGAAAAGGACACTTTATGCTGGAAGTCACAGATAGCTCCATTTATGAATCCCCCGAAAATGACAAAAAAGATAGGGATAATTCTCACCTAATGTTTGCCTTATCCACTGTTGTTGTTCTTCAATAACAGAGCGAATATTACGAGTAACAGGTAGTTGATGCCAACGCTGTACTTTTTGCTGATAAAAACGGATATACCATTTCCCATTGTCTTCTACCAGACAATCAAAACTAATCTGACAAATATCTATGGGTCTAGCAGCAGTATATTCTTGTATTTGATATTGGCGAGCAATAGGAGCAGGAATTTTAGATAAATATTTTTTAATAGTTGTTCTTACTTTTTCATCTAACCAATCTGGATTACCAACTCTCCTCTTAGGAAAATCCCGACTGCGAATTAAATTTCGAGCATCTAATTCCAACCATTCAAAAAAATATCTCAGATGAATTAACTTATCCTTCAAACTAGATGCACTTTGTTGACTGTAAATATCTACAAAAGCTAAAACAAAATTCCGTGTAATATCTGTTAAAGACAGGACTGGTTTTTGTTGAATTATTTCCCCAAATTGCTTCAAAGTAACACTTATCATATAAACGCTCATAGCAGAGCTATAGACTTGAGCTTTTAAGAGAAAATGGAGATAACCCTTGACCTGTTCTCGATACCAACTAGGTTTAATACTTGAAAAATTAATAGTCTGGTTGTGCGAACACTGATAATAATTCCGTAGATCCCAAAGATTATCTTCATATTTAAAAGGCTTAATTAATTTTTCACTAGAAGGAGCAGACCAAGCAGAATTTTGACCCAATTTTTTAAAGAAAACACCGCAGTAATAGCATTTGTACCGTTGATTTTTTGGGTCATGTAAATATACCCACCCTTTTGTTTGACCATTAGGCGAAATCTTATTACATAAAGGATTGGGACAAGCCAGTTCTGGTTGATAGCGAAAAATATGTTGACCAGTTGGTTTCGTAAGAGGAATGTATAAAGAACAATTTAAACATCGAAGTTTTAATCTGCATCCAGATTTTTGTCTTTCAAATCGAAATTGGTTAGATTTACATTCTGGACATTGAAAACTGCCATCATATTCTCGTTCCCAATTAACTTCTAAATTCTCATTTAAGGTAGTATGAATCGATATAGCAGGATACTTGCGTTTCTGTCCCATCTCAATCCCTCTCCAAAATAGTTTCTAATTCTGCCAATCCTTGTAAACGGTTATTAATAAGCTGTAAGAGACGTTGAATTTCCGTGACTCGTCGCTGTTGTCCCTTAGTCTGTGCTTGTTGTAAATCTTGTTGTAGTAGTTTTCGGTCAGCTTCTAATCGTGGTCGGTCTTCAAGAGTAACTCGATGATGGTCGCAACTCAGACAGGCGTAGCGATATTGACAATCTCCTAACATCGTAGGACGATGACATTCCCCCAATGAAGTGGTTACTTTTAGTAAGTCTGCCAAACGCTCGTATCTTCTCTGTCTGGGCTTGAAAGTTGTCACCCGACCATACATATCTGCATAGCCCTTGGTTTGAGATTCTCTTTCTAGTCTTTCCAAAGAACGTTTTCGGTAGTGGGGTAGCATATCCAAAGAGCCATGACCCAAGACTGTGGCAATATATTCGTCCTCTGTCTCGCAATGAGCCATAATACTAGCTTTAGTGCGACGAAACATATGGCTTGTCAGTTGAAAACGATTGCCATATTTATCTCGTAAGTCCGCAACTTCACTAAAATTACGTAGCCATTTACAAATTAAAAGAACATTCAAACATCTGGGTTGATAGACTGGTTCAATTTCAAACCAACTGTTTGTAGTATCTCGAATCTTGTTTTTAGCTCCATACCGACGCGCTGTAGAAAGCCAACAAAATAGCTTGTCAAAATCAGAATCAAAATCAAGATGACTATCTAAAAATCTTTGCTGCTGCTGCACTAGCTCTGCTACTTGAAGATGAATCCTGATAAAACGCCATTGCTTACGTTTTTCAATCCAGCGCAGTAAAAACCATTGTTCTCCTTCCTGTTTTAAACAATGGCGAGGTATTGTTAACATTTCTCCTATTCGACTCCCCAAAACTAGCTGTAGCCGAAATAAGCGTTCCAGCATTGGTGGAAACAAATCGAGATTTTCGTAAACTTGATGCAATACCTCTATTTATGCAAGAGTTCTTAAGTAAGCCTGAAAGGTTTCTTGTATGGTTTCGCAGTTGTGTAGGACGGGAATTTCTCTCTCTGTACCTTTAGCTTTTGCACCATTGGGGTTATTATCTCTGCGAACAATCCTGATTCGTCTTCTGCTATCAAAGTCTTGAACATCTACTAGGTGTAAACCCAATAGTTCACCTCGCCTAATTCCCGTCTCTCTCAACAGCATCACTATCAGCCTGTCTCGGTAGGTGTAACAAGCATTAGCTAACTGAGTTACTTGTTCGTCAGTCAGACAACCAGGAAAATTTTTTGGCTCTTTTACCTTGATTCGTTTTCTTTTATTTGGGCTGCTCTTAACAATCCCCCGCAAAAATCCTCCACGCTTACCCCAACCATGAGCTAACTTAGTAAATTGCTTTTCGCTAACTCTACCTTCTACAACGTGAAATTCATACATCCCTTGAATAGCTGTAACCGCTAGATTAACAGTGCGTGAGCTACGTTTAGATACAGCTTCTCTTACTTCTTCTGAAATGACTTCTACGTCTCCACCGAGAAGATACCAGTTAACAAAATCTGCTAGTTCATTTAAGCCTACATCTCGCCAGTCAAGAGATTTATACTCTAGCCAGTGCCAGAAATCTACTAAGCGACAGGCGTAAGTATTAACTGTATTAGCTGCTAGTTGTCGCTTACGGCAGTAGTTTAAGTACCGTTGGATGGGTTCTATGGGTAAGCAAGTTTCGGTGTCAAATACGCAGCAGAATCTCTCCTCAGTTTGAGGGTCGATTGCTCTTTCTATACTTATCACTTTTACTTTGTGGAAAACTTTGATAGATTTACTATACCATGAAAAACATCCAGTTGTTGTTGTTTTTTCTAAATTAAATAATATATGATTGTTGTTGTTATAACCACTGAGCAGCTTCTTTTACTGACAATGCTAGGTTGTTCCAGTTATTGGGGTAAAGACTAGGATTTACAGGCATTTGGTAAGGGGCGAACGCTCTTGGTCGGAAATTATTGTATCGTAGGTGGGCGTACGCTATAATCCTTATTTCTTTAATTGTTACGGACAAGTCTTCTTTCTATCGTTTTTTTCGTTAAAGTACGAACAAAGAAAATTCCCAAAAAATATTTTAATGAATATGAGCGATAGAACTCTAGGCCAACCCCGTCCTCTTTGGCGAGTCCTTCTCTTGTAATAAATCGAGTTGAGAACTTTTAATATTAATTAAAATCAAACCAATGACATCTTTGTGAAAGGGGACATATTAAACATTTAGGATTTCTGGCAGTACAGATAATCGCCCCAAAATCCAACAGTGTTAAATTCCAGTATCCGACCTCGGTAGCTGGTGCAACGGTATCTGCTGCACTCCATAAAATCTTACAACGAGATTTTACCCTTCCTCCTTCAATACCGAAGAACCTTTCGAGGATACGGGCGACATTGGTATCGAGTACTGCTGCTGGTCGAGCGAATGCCTGAGAACAGATAGCCCTGGCAGTGTACTTGCCGATGCCTGGGAGTTTGAGTAGTTTGGTTTCCGATTCTGGTACCATTCCTTTGTATTTCTCTTCGAGCGTTCTGGCGGTTGCAGATAGTCTTTCGGCTCTGAAGAATAAACCTAATGGTTGCAATAACTTGGCTATGTCATCGACAGGAGCGAGCGCTAATTTCTCTAGAGTTGGATATTGAGTTAAAAAGGTTTCGTAGATTGGTGCTACCGTCTCCGCATCGGTTCTCTGTAATAGAAATTCGGCAACCAGAATGTTGTACGGGTTTTTGCTTCTGCGCCAGGGATAGTCTCTTAGATTTTGTTTTGCCCATGTTAGAAGATGATTCCGAAACCACTGTATCTTTTCTTTAGATTCAGTCATCTGCCCGCTAGTGACTATGTCTGGAGAAATGGACAATCGACAAAGTTATTGTATGGTGTGAGAGGTTTGATTAAAGAGCAATTGCCCGTTATCTTTGCCCAGCAGCAACTCTTAACCCTTTAAAACAATTGAATTTAAATTAACTTTCTACCTTATCCCGCAAATTTGCCAATCCCCGTTCGTAGTCTTTACCAATCATAGAATCCATAAAAAACCCTAGATAAGCACTAAAGGGTTTCATGTAAAGAGGTACTCCCTTACGCATATCCGTATCTAAAGACCAAGTGACTTCTGTTTCATCATTTTCTGAAATTAGGGCAAAACTAGCATCAGCCATTCCCTGCTCGCCAAAATCCAGATGAGTTTTAATCTGTTTTGGTGCATCTAGTGCCATAATTTCTTGCGAACCCTTCCCGACACGGGGGTCTTCGCTCGACCAAAGCATTTTTTGTCCTAACCCACTACCAATAATAGTAAATTCAGCTTCGGGGTCTATTTTTGCCCAAGGCGACCATTTATCCCATTCCTCAAAGTTGGCAATCAGAGGATAAATTGTTTGAGGTTGAGTGTTAATAGTTATTTTTCGTTCTACATGAACTTTGCTAGGTAAGAGCAAGCCAACAATGACTATAACTACTAATAAACTAGCTAAGACTCCCAAAATGCTTTTTAACCAAGACATAATTTTAGATGTGAGAGACAATCGCCTCTAGTATAAAAATCGATCTATAGTTGGAGATTAATTTTAATAAAAACTCCATAACTGCAATCATTTATTAAGAATTCCTCATCTATGTAAGTAGCTTCTCAATCAATTCGACCACACCATCTCCGCAGTTTTTAGTCATTACCCAATCAGAAACGATACAGGCTATCAATATTCAACTGCTGCCGAAAATATTGCTGCTGGATATCAAACTCCAGAAGCAGTTGTAGAAGCATGGATGGGTAGTGCGGGGCATCGTGCTAATATTCTTAACCCAGACTTGACTGAAATTGGTGTCGGTTATGAATATTTAGCTAATGATACTGGTTCTGTTAACTACAATAGTTACTGGACTACTACCTTTGGAACTCCTGTATGAGCGTACGCCCCAACAAAAAAACCCAGTCACATTAATTGCAACTGGGCTGAGGACTAGTTTACATGACTAGCATTCGTTTATCCTTGGTCTTTCTCTATGCGGTAGCTTCACCGAGATTAACTTTGACTACTTTATTTTTTTCTTCTTCAGATAATGGTAGAGTCAGATTGAGAATACCGTCAAAGTAGTCGGCAGTAACGTTAGTGTTTTGAATTTTCACTGGTAGGGGAATGACTCTAGAGAATTTACCGTAACTAAATTCACATTTTTAACTTCAATTACTATGTTATTGAGAGAGAGAATTTTGAGTAAGTGTGGCTTGTATCCCATGTATAGTAGGGTTTTCTGCCCGAAAAAATAATGACGTATTTTGTTCGGTTATTAATAATTGAATCTATATGGGAATGACGGAACTCGAACCCACACCCAAGCGACCCGTGAGTCGCTTGCTCTACGGACATCTCTGGAGTGCTTTCGGTTAGAAAGCACCCGTGTCCTTACCAATCGAGCTACGTGACCAGGCGGAAGTTGTCGGAATTCTTTCCTCCCTTTGCTATCCATTGAACAGCAACTTCCATTTATGAGTGTCCGACGGAGGAAAACTCGCTATTTAATCTTTTAACAGCTAGCCTTTCTGAGACTTCGATTTCAGACAACCTTATTGTTATAAGTCTCCCGTTGCTAACATTTGAATCAGACGGGGAACTCCTGGGTCAAATCCTGCTAAATCCCAAGCTAGATTATCATTGGGGTCTACCAAGCTAATACGATAGGGTGCAAGCGTGACATACACCGCCTTGATATTAGGATTAATTTTACGGCGATACTCTGCCAAAGCGCTCGAGGGATGTTTTCTCCCAGCCCAGCTTTCATTATCAGTCCAAAAACAAACTACATCTGCTTTGAATTTACTTTTGAGCATCCAATCGTAAGCAACAGCAGCATCCGTCCCGCCAAAATTGCGCTCGCTCGCTTTTTTTAAAGCTGAACTAAAAGAATCACTGCGGGAAATACCCAGATCGATAAAATCAGTGGAAAAACCACGAATCATATAGTTCTTTTCTGCTTTGGCTGTTACTAATGCCATCGCCGTAGCAATTTCGCAGCAGCTTAAGCCAATAGAACTCACTTTGTTGTAAGACATTGAACTAGAAATATCTACCGCGTGTAAAAATACTTTCTTAGTTGGTTCAACTGTTTCAAAAGACAATTCTAGAGCCTTTTCCAAAATATCTACAATCCGAGGTATGGGAGTCCAAGTTTTTTGACTGCGCCCAATTTTTCCCCCAGACTGATATGTTTTTAGGGCTTTAAGTACGTCAAGAGGATGAATTCGTCCACGACGTAAGTGCTTTTTGTCATTTAGCACAGCTTCAATGCGTTGTAACTTTTTTTGGTAATAAGCTTTCAACACACCCAACTGAGTTAAAGAACCTAAATTACGTAACATGGCACCAATGGGCATCGACTCAAACAGCAATTGCCAGGCTTGCAGATCCATATTGCCTACAGGCGCAGCCATTTCGTGAGTTAGTTTTCCAGAAGCGATCGCGATCTTAGTTTGGTCGGGGTTACGTTTTAGCCATTCGTACCACCAAATCTGAGCTAATGCTTCAGAAGGAATTTCTGTCGGTAATTCCGTCCAACCATTAACTACCCATTCAAACAGGCGCTCGTGGTCTTCTGTTGGTGGTTTAACATGGAAGAGGCGCAAAGCATCCCGATGTTTAAAACCATGACGTTGTTGATATTTAAGTAATTGGTATGCCAAGCCCTTAACATCTTCTCGCGATAGCCAAGTTCTCCCTACTTCTTTAATGATTTTGCCAAAACCCCGCAGGGATTTAGTATAATTCATCCATTCGTAAAAATGACTGCCAGTCCGCACCACTTGAGGGAAAATTTCTCGAAAAGCATTTTTGGCTTCAGGAGTTTCTCCCATAGACAACAAGACTAAAGCTAAAATTGGCGCACTATTATTGAGCGAGCGACCATCACTAGCATAGATAATTTCCTCGGCAACGCGATTAGGGTTCTGTTTTACTGCTTGCTTAATGACATCAACAAAATCTTCTGTTAATTCTTGTTTACCTGCATAGTAAGTACTTTGAGCAGTACCAATCAGCAAACAACGCCGTAGCATCTGCCAAATACCCGCATCAAACATCCAACCCCCTGAACGTCCTTGGATCATTTCTGTTTCTCGTCCTGGGATTGGTTGAGTTTGAGGAGTACCTCTTTCTTTATTGGTGAAAAAATTATAGTTCATTTGATCTCCAGCCCTTGCGGGCAAATTTTTGTAGATTTAGTTCGGTTACTTTTACGTAATTAATCGAACAGGGGGCGGTATAGGAGAGGACAAGTCGTCTGGGGAAACCCCAGACGCTTGAGATGTCCCTATCGAACCTATAGTATCCAGCGATAACCCTCACTCTTCGACCCCAAAGGGATAAGTCAAGACGGAACTACCAAAGCAGATTCAGTAGTTTAAGTCGTCTGCTATGAATAAGGATTTTTCTTTCTCAATGGTTAATTAACTACCGAGAAAGTACCGCCCCAAGGTTGTCAACATTTATTGGTGCGACGGAGTAGGATTTGAACCTACAAAACTTTTCAGTCAATAGACCCCGATAACCCTCAACTCTTCGGTCTTTACAGACAAGTTGCGAATCAAGGTTTTTTTTCTATTGCGTTTACCATTCCGCCATCCGTCGCCTATTGGGGGGTGGAGCAGGAGTTGAACCTGCAATCCCCGACGAATTAAGGTCAGTAGATCACAAAGAGCGCGATCGCCAAAATTATGTATCCTCTGTTACTTTTTTCTCGATTCTCTCCCCTCCTTTAAAATTAAATTTACTTATATAATACGAACAA
>JASJDJ010000072.1 GCA_030065635.1 Xenococcaceae cyanobacterium MO_188.B32 | reverse complement strand
GTACGGAGTTACTTTTTTGTCTACTTTCCACACAATGAAAATTCTTAAATTTATTATTGGACTCGTACTCGGAATTCTAATTTTGGTAATACCCTTCAACCAATTTCAGACTTCAGCGATCGAGCCACTGAAAGACTTAGCTGTACAATTAGACGGGCGGAAAAAACCTCTCGATACCGTCGCTAGAGAAACTGTTACCCAAATCCACGGCAAAACTAACTATCAAACTCTAGACGGAGAAAAACTAGACTATTTGCCAACTTATTTGTCTTTATGGTTTAATAACCGCGATTGGAATGAAGAACCATTTATCTTATTTAACTATCGTCCCCTCAAAGAACAAATAGGATTAAATCCAGACCAAAAATACTTTACTTTTTCCGAACTAGTACAATCCAATCTGGCTTCAGTAATTTTTACTGCCAGACAGAAACAAGCAGAAGATATCGATCTATCCAGAGATGAAAGAGAAGCCTTAACTATAGAAGAGCGATTAGCCTTAACTATGGCCACGGTAAGTAACGATCGACTTCCTCTTGTTCCCCATCCTACCGATAAAAAAGGTACTTGGGTTAGTATTGCCGATGCGGGACAATATTATAATTTAAACCAGTCTGTCTCACGACAAAAATACTACGAGAAGCTAAAGCAAGCCTATCGTCATAATCCTCAAGATGAAGCTAGCTTGGGTAAAATTGCCTCTCAGTTACAAAGCGAATTAGCCAATCTCAGTCCCGAAGTTTATCCCAGTACTGCCAGTCTACAAAGGGAAGTGCGCTTTTATAATTTACATACCTTCGCCAAAGCTTGGATACTTTACAGCTTAGGTTTTGTAGTGATGCTGATTGTCTTATTGTTTAAATCTTTTGACTTTTACTGGAGTGCAGTGGGGATTTTTGCTACAGGTTCAATGATACATGGTTACGGCTTTTTAGAAAGAATGCAAATTGCCGGTCGTCCCCCCGTTACGAATATGTACGAGTCAGTAATTTGGGTAGGATTTGGCATAGCTGCGATCGCGCTATTATTTGAATTAATCTATCGTGCTAAATACTATCTGCTAGCTGCTGCCCCTCTATCGGTAGTCTGTTTAATCTTAGCCGATAGTTTACCCGCAGTTCTAGATCCTAGTATCAAACCTCTCGTACCAGTTTTAAGAGATAATTTTTGGCTGAGTATTCATGTACCTACTATTACTCTCAGTTACGCTAGTTTTGCCCTGGCGTTAGGGTTAGGTCATATCATCCTGGGACATTATTTATTATCACCTCGATCGACCAGTAGAATTCGTAGCTTATCTAAATGGAATTATGGAGTATTGCAAGCAGGAGTTTTGTTACTCACTACAGGAATTATCCTGGGTGGAATTTGGGCGCATTTTTCTTGGGGACGTTTTTGGGGATGGGATCCTAAAGAAACTTGGGCTTTAATCGCTTTGATGTGCTACGTCGTGCCTTTACACGGTCGTTTGGTGGGTTGGCTGGGAGATTTTGGCATGGCTGTAACTAGCGTCGTGGCATTTAATGCGGTTTTAATGGCTTGGTATGGAGTGAATTTTGTCTTAGGCACTGGTTTACACAGTTATGGATTTGCTACTGGTGGTTCGGAATTAATTGTTGCTAGCTTAGTTGGTTTAGATTTACTTTTTGTTTTGTTGACGGCAGCTAAATATAAAGGTTGGTTTAATTTGATGAGTAGTGAACTTGATGAAAAACTAATTTAACGTGTGTTCGGGATAAGCTGAAACCTCGATCTTTTCATTCAAAATTTAAGTCTCAATTAGAAAACTAGTTTTTAATGAACCACAGAGGCGGTGCGACCCTGGCGAGGCTGTCTTGGAAGACATTCCCTTGCGTCTTTCGAAGTGGCTGTCTTTTGAGGAGACCTCAAAAGCTTGTAAGCCACGTCCGACGCGGGCTTCCTCCGCTTCCTCGCTATCAGAACGCGCACCGAGCAGAGGACGCAGAGGAATTTATCGGTTATGTCTCATGATTAATCGGCGAAGGGGTAAAGGAGGTCTAATCCCGTTTGTAAATTTCAATAGCTTCAATTTTTAGCTAAAGAATAATGGTTTCACCTTATCTTGAATTCAGGTTAGTCACCGTTACTCCGCCGTAAAACGACGGAGCCTGCGGGGCGCGAAGGGAGCTTTAATCTTTAATCTATAAGGTGTGAGTCTTCAGTTGAGGGTAATAGAAGCTCCATTCCGCGGGGGCTAGAACACAATAGTTAACTGTTGGATTCACAAACATAAAATTAAATACAAGCCCCATTCCCCGACCGCATTCCGCGGTCAATTATTTTCTAATTGCTCAATTTTGTTCTGAAAATAATCAACACGATAATTTAAAGATATGGCTAATTCTAGTCCTTTTTTGTAGGCGATAAGAGCTTCTCGATCGTTATTAAGTTGCTCGTATATCTGTCCTATTTGAGCATAGGTATTCATTAAATTGAAATAGTCATAAGCTTTTTGTTCGACTTTAATTAGTTCTTGATAAATTTTTAAAGCGGAATTTTGCTGTTGATATTCTTGATAAAGTAAAGCTAATTTCTGTAAAGCCTCTTCTGCCAAGGCAAATTGTTGTAAAGACCAGGCTAAAGCAAAAGCATCCTCATAATATTTTTGAGCTTTTTCTGGTTGTTTTAGAGTTTGATAATTTGTAGCTAGAGAAATATTTAAGGCTGCTAATTGTTCGGTTTTTTGTTCTGCTAAATATTTCTGACGTAATTGTTGCTTAATCTCAATTTCTTTGACTGGTTGAAATAATCGAGCATAAATTTCTACCAGCTTGTTGAGATAAAGTTCTTCTTTTGATAAATTAGTCTCTATTTGGTTTTTAGAAATATTATTGTCAAGATTGAGAGAATTTTTTTGCTGTTTATCTCGAACGGATTTTAGTAGCTTTTCGTAAGTGTCAGCTGCTCGCTCGTAATCAAATCGAGCTAAATGTAATTTTCCTAAAGTTTCTAAAATTTTTTGTTCTTCTTGAAGATTATTGGCTAATATTTTTTGATAAATAACAACAGCATGATCGAGAGATCTTACTTGCTGATACGCTTTACCTAAATTGTCTAATAATTGAAGATCTAAAGTATTTTTAGAATTGATTTTTTGCTCAATAGCCAGTAAGCGATCGCTAATCGTATTTAACTCCTGAGAAAGATTTTGTTGCCAAGCAATTTCGCCAACTCTCCCTAAAGCTATTATTTCTTCTATTGTTCCTAAAGCCCGCTGTAATCTTAATTCTCTATACCAAAGAGCAAAGGCTTTATCTTTATTACCTGCTGCTAATTCCAATTGTGCTCGCTCGTTTAAAATCAGAGTTTTTTCTCTAATTAGTCTTTTTTCTATAGAAGTTAAAGGGCGATCGAGCTCTTTAGGTGGTAATAAAGGATCGGGTTCGGTAATCTCTAGGGGATTAGGCTTTTCTGTTTGTGCAAAGACAAAAAAATGACTAGAGTTTAAACAAAAATAACCCAAACAACAAAAGAATAAGATAATAGTTGCTTTTGTGCTATTTAAGATCGAGGTTAAAATATTCAAAATATTTTTATGGCCAATCTTTAATTGACAGGAGAAAGTCGATCGATAATTGAATCTTCGCCTTTAGCTATCCAATTAGCAAAACGTCTAGCTAAAGGAGGAGCAAAAACTAGAGTGCTGGTAAAACCAGAAAAAAGATATATTCCACTCATATTATTCAGCTTACCAACTAAAGCAATATGATGAGGATTAAAAGCTACTAAACAGTGATGACAAGTACCTGGTATTTCGGCTAGAGAAGGTAATATTTTAGCTATTTCTTGGCGAATTAGCTTTTCTCCTGCTTTTTCCGCTAATTTTGTCCGAGGATTAGGCAGTATAGCACTAATTTGCCCTAAACAAAAACTTCCATCGAGAAATTGAATTGCACCAGCATCGATAATTGAAGTAAGAGGTTGAGAAGATTCTGTATCCCAGTTGTTTATTTCCGTTTCTATCCCGAATCTTTGTTGGACTGCGGGCATTATTAAAGTACGCAAACGAATATCTACGGGAGAAGTTAAGATTGCTTGGGCATGGGTAAAATAATTCGGAATACTATTTCCTGTCTCTAGAAGTAAAGAACGAGTTAAACCACCAGCACAAACTACTGTATTAGCTGCATAGTAGCTATTTTTATTAGTTTTTACGCCTTTAATAGTTTCTCCTTCCTTCAAAAAATCGATTACTTCCTCAAAGATTATTTCGCCTCCGCAACGTTGGAAAGCTTGTTGATAAGCATCATTAGTTTTTTGCGGATGAATATGACCATGGGGTAATTTTAAAGCTCCAGCGATCGCGCTAGTATTTAGTAAAGGTTCTAGTTGGCAAGCTTGTCGAACATCTAATAGTTCTGGTTCGATCGCAAATTGACTGTAATTTTGGGCAATTGTTTTAGGGTCATCTTCTCGGTCAATAGTCAGGACTAAATCTAATTCTCTAAATTCTGTATTGCCTTCTAATTCTTCGGTTAAATTGCGGTGTAGTTCAATTCCTTCTTGACATAGTTGGCGGGTTAACTCGTCTGTTCCCGACCAATAAGCTAATCCACCATAACTATAACGAGTAGCATTGTCAGCAATAGTATCTTTTTCTAAAAGAAGAACTTTAAACTTTTGTTGACTCAGTTCATAGGCAAGGGCAGAACCAGTAAAGCCTCCACCAATAACAATCCAATCATAATTAATCATAAACTTTGTCTTTATTTGAGTAGTAAGTCTTGTCTTAATCCCTAAAAAATATTTGTGTTTACTCTGGTAACTAAATAATATTAGCGATAGAAGTATCAAAGAAGGAAATTATAGATGAAGATAATTGGACTACCCTGAAGGCAAGCTTACCAAACCCGCTCGAGAGGCAGTCCGATGGACATCTATGTCAGGATATAAGCCTTACATCAGTGCTTGGCGACAAAGACCAGAGTATAAAGACTTGATTGACTATGTAAAATCTGGATTTTCCCGAAGAATAACTAGATGGTCTATCCGATTAGCTTTCATTATAGGAATTTTCTTAGTTATTTGGTTTTGGAGGAAAAAACAGAGTGTTCGATCTTGATTACAATAGCTATTGGCTAACAGCTTTAGATAAAAAAATACTTGAAAGAGCAAAAAAACTTCCCCAAAATTTATGAATCAACTAGAAGAAAATATTAACTCGATCGACGATCGATTATCCAAACGTCATATCGATCTCGATCCCAGTGGTTATTTTATTATCTATCTCGATCGCGAAGCGCAGTTAATTTGCGCCAAGCATTTTACCAATGTGATTAATGAAAAAGGTTTAGCTGTCGATCCAGCTACGGGTAAGGTAATTCCAGCTAAAGGTAAAGTAAATAGAACTGCGGAGACTCTCTTTACTGGAAGAACCGCTAAAGAACTAGCTGTAAAAATAATCGAGCAAACCCAACCCTGTCCTTTAACTATGCTAGACCATGCTGCCTATTTAGGTCGAGAATTTACTAGGGCTGAGTATGCTTTAATTACAGGCACAGAATACATTCAGGATTAGTTACCTGGAAAACCCACATACCAAAAATAAGTCACCATGGGTATTACCGTTGCCAAAAGCAGCAGTACAATCACCCAAACGGTAGCACTACCCGCATCGGTATCTTCAGCTTTAGTAAAAGTACCTTCGATTTGGATATCATCAGTAATAGCTGGAGGCCCGGGATCTTCTTCTCCTGATAGTACGGCAACTAGGCGATCGCTAGCATCCAGAAATGCCTGGTTGTACTTATTCCCACTCCGTAGATTGTAGCCTACAGTTTCTTCCACAATACTATTAGCAATGTCTTTGTCCACTAGCTTTTGGGCATTTTCTCCAGTACGAATAGCTACAGTGTTAGTTAAAGTATCCAATACCAATAGAGTTTGGTTAGCTTTGGCTTCCGCGTTAGGATACCAATTAGTAAATACTTCGTCGGCAAAACTGTCGATAGTTTCTCCGTAGTCCAGACGACGAATGGCTACCATTCTAACTTCTTGTCCCGTTTCTCGAGCTAATTGTTGCAAAGTACTGCTTAGTTTTCTCTGATTAGCCAGACTGATTTCCTTAGCTTGGTCTACTACCCAAACATCTTCTGTGTTAGGGTTAGCTATGTCGTACACGTCAGTTGCTAAGGCTGGTGCTGCTAGAGTAAATATGGTGAATACTATAGCGAGTACTGACACAAGCAGATTTTTTAACTTCAATCGGGCTTGGGTAATGTGATATGATTGCTGTCTCATTTTCGATCGATCCCAATCTTATTTCTATCTAGTAAATTTTAAGTCAATTCCCCGTTAATTCTTTGAACAACTTAGAGAATAACTAAAGAGTAGTTAAAAATAAGCATAAAATATAAATAAATAATTAATTATGTCTCTACCGATTGTTGCTATTATTGGCAGACCCAATGTGGGTAAATCTACTCTGGTTAATCGTTTAGCTGGCGATCGACAAGCTATTGTTCATGATGAACCAGGTATTACTCGCGATCGCACTTATCGTCCTGCTTTCTGGCTCGATCGCGAATTTCAAGTAGTGGATACTGGCGGTTTAGTCTTTGATGATGATACCGAATTTTTACCCCTAATTCGCGAACAGGCAATGACAGCTTTGAATGAAGCCTGTGTAGCAATTTTTGTGGTAGATGGACAAACAGGTCCCACAGCAGGCGATCGCGAAATTGCCGACTGGTTGAGACAACAGTCTGTACCTGTTTTACTCGCTGTCAACAAATGCGAATCAGTCGAACAGGGAATAGCACAAGCAGCAGAATTTTGGGAATTAGGTTTGGGCGAACCCTATCCTATCTCGGCAATTCATGGTAGTGGTACGGGAGAACTATTAGACGAACTGATTACTCATCTACCTCCTATAGATTCGCTAGAAGAAACAGACGAGATTAAAGTAGCTATTGTTGGTCGTCCTAATGTAGGTAAATCTAGTTTACTCAACGCTTTAACAGGAGAACAAAGAGCAATTGTCAGTCCTGTTTCTGGTACCACCAGAGACACGATCGATACGGTAGTCGAAAGAAATGGTCAAGTCTATCGTCTAATCGATACTGCCGGTATTCGGCGCAAGAAAAATGTAGAGTATGGGGCAGAATTTTTTAGTATCAATCGTGCTTTTAAGGCAATTCGTCGTTCTGATATAGTTTTGTTTGTGGTTGATGTCCTCGACGGCATTACCGATCAAGATTTAAAACTGACAGGGCGTATTATCGAAGAAGGAAAAGCAGCCGTCATTATTGTTAATAAATGGGATGCGGTAGACAAAGATTCTTATACTATCTACGAATATAAAAAGATCATTCAAAGCCGACTCTATTATATGGACTGGGCAGAGATGATTTTTGTCAGTGCTATGACAGGTAAAAGAGTAGACAAAATCCTCGATTTAGTGGATACGGCAGCAGCCGAACATCGTCGTCGAGTCAGTACGGCAGTGGTGAATGAAGTGCTACAAGAAGCAATTAACTGGCATTCTCCCCCTACCACTCGTCAAGGAAAACAAGGCAGAATCTATTACGGTACTCAAGTTAGTTCTCAACCTCCTAGTATTGCCCTGTTTGTGAACGATCCCAAACGTTTTAATGATAACTATCGTCGCTATATCGATCGACAGTTTAGAAAACAGTTAGGTTTTACTGGTACTCCTATGCGTCTTTTTTGGCGTGGTAAAAAAGTCCGCGACATGGAAAGGTCTGGTGCTAATCGGGCAACTAAGGTTTAGTTAGTAGTTGTTGGTTGATGGTAAATTCAATTTCTCTTTACGCACTTTATTTTGTAGTTAATAAAGAGTATGAGGGGGAATAAACGGGTTCGATCGCTCGAAACTCCTGATTAAAGAGAGCGAAGTGCAATAAAACCAACATCCAGCAGCCACAGAAAGGAAATGTCTAGTTATCCATTTTAAATGCTCGAGCGCTAAGAGATTTTCTGCACTATAGAGAGCACTATCCGCTATGAAAATACTGATCTTTATCTACTTGTTTTTTGAAATCAGCTAAAATCCTCGCAAATTTGGCTTTATCATTATCATTGCCATTTCCACAGGCTAAAAATAGAGGTACACCCCCATCTCCACTGGCTATTAAATTAATTAAAAATTGTTTTAAATCTGGTCTTTTATCTTTTGAATGCCCCCGAACTATTTGGATAGGTATTGGTTCTAAATTTTCGGGCTCTACCGCTTTGACAAGCAGCATAATCTCCTTGTAAGGAAATTGAGGTGGAGTCTAAATGAGAATATTTATGCTCGACTCCGTATTTTTTCAAGGCGGTTAAAGCAATTAGTAGAAATATTTTGCTCAAGCCTGCAAAAATTTAGCCCATAAATTTTTAAATTATGAGATCGACGTACTATGTTCAATCCAGGTTTAATATTAGCGATCGCTTTAGCTTTAGTTCATGGATTTGCTACCCGCTTACCAATTTTTACTTACATACCCCGATTTCGATGGACATCCTTTGCAGGAGGTGTGTCTCTCAGTTACGTATTTCTCGAAATATTCCCCGAACTAAGTCATGCCCAAGAGGAACTTCAGCACTCTGAGATTTTTTTGGTCAAGTATTTAGAAAATCATGTTTACATCTTGGCACTGATAGGGTTACTAGTCTTCTATGGATTGGATTTATTAGCTCTGAGAGTCAAGACATCTCAGCCATCGATAGCCGAAAATGAAGATAACAGCCTAGCTATTTTTTGGATTCATATTAGTGCATTTGCTATTCTTAATGCCATTATGAGCTATCTGCTACAAAGTTTGAGCGACCACAGTTTAATAGCTTGTATCCTCTTTTTTGTTACTGTTGCCCTTCACTTGTTCATCGTTGATGATAACTTACGAGAACATCAAAAATCTCTCTATGATAAGCAAGGACGTTGGTTATTAGTTGGGGCAATTATTGTTGGTGCAGTTATTGGTCAAGTGACTCACCTTAATGAAGCAGCGGTCTCGATCGTCTGGTCTTTTTTAGCAGGAAGTATTATTCTCAATGTTCTCAAACGGGAGCTACCTGATGAAAAAGACAACTGTTTTAAGTCTTTTCTTATTGGTGCTGGCATCTTCGCTGTCTTATTATTGTCATAAATTTTTTATTTCTACTAATTACAGCCGTTTTCAGTTGAATAGACTACGTTTTCAATCGCATCACACGTCACTTTCACCCCATCTTCTGCTTGGATAATTCGCCCAACTTCGGTTGCTTTTGCTGTATATCCAGGATTCTCGACTAATTCACTCAACTCCATGGCAACCAGTGATGCAGTATATTTTTTACGATTAATCGTACGAGAAGTTCCCAATCTTTGAACTCGTGCTGCATTGTCAGGTTGGTCGTAAGTGTAAGGCATAATTAGAGTTGGACGACCCGATCTAAGAGCTTGCGCCGTTGTTCCAATTCCACCCTGATGGACGATCGCGCTTGCGCGAGGAAAAATTTGGGAATATGGAACATAGTTCGTAGCCATGATATCTTTTGAAAGGTTATCTGGAGGAGTATTTTCACCCATTAAAAGCACGGCACGACGATTTAACTGGGTTGCAGCTTTAATACTTTCCTGATAGAAAGTGCCAGGAGAAATTACTGCTGCCGAACCTAATGTGAATACAAGGGGCGGTTCACCTGCATCTAAAAATTGTTGAAGTTCTGGGGTAAGTTCTGCCTTATCTCGATCGCCATCATAGAAGGCAAATCCCGTAATAACAGTGTTTTCAGCCCAATCGGGTTGGGGCTTTGCCAAAACTGAAGAGAACATCGCCAACACGAGATAGGGAGAAAACTTATCATCAATAATGGGATTACCAATGAGTTGGGGTAATTTTAGTTCCCTTCTTAGTTGGTGAATCGGTTCTGCCCAAGATTTAGTCACTGCCTTTAATAACTGAATGACACCTTGGTTGGGCAGTACACCAAATCCACGTAATTTTGCTAAAACTGGAAATTGAGCAATAACGGAGGGATCGTAGGCAGAGAACAGGGACAAGGGCGATAAAACCAATGATACCCACCGAATCCTTAATTTTTCGGCAACTAATCGAGCAGCATAGACAATTTCTCCAGCAATCATTAAGTCGGCATCTTTTGCAGCATTCATCAAGTCAGTGTATGTTTCACGCAAACTTGGCAGCAGCCAGTTACGGATGACGTATTCAGGGCCTGTTTTCGAGTCTGTCATACGTGCTATTTCTAAAGGATGGTTGGTTCCGTCGGGGCGCATCTCGTGAAACTCAAACCCCAAGGCTTCAATTTTGGCTTGATACCCTTTGTGTGTAGCAAAAACAACATCATGACCGCGCTGACGTAATTCAAGGGCGATCGCAATCTTAGGATGAAGATCGCCTAAACTTCCAATGGTAGTGACAACAACTCGACTCACGATTTTATCTGACTCAACGTCAGTTCGATGAAAAAATTAGAAACAAGAAAAGTAGTAGATAGGAAAAGAACTTTGGTTGAATATTAAATAGGTTAATGTCTAGAGAGCAAAGAAACTAATGATTCAAAATTATATTTCAGGGATAGCAATATTAACATCAACAATGATTGTTATTAATGGATATCCCAGTTTAGCCAAACCAATTACCTATGATTTTACGGTGAAAGTCAGCGAAGGTTCTTTAGCTGGAAATACTTATCAAGGGTCTTTTAGTTATGATGACGAAAAGATAAGTGGAGTTGGCAAAGAAGAGATTGGGGTTATAGATGGACTCACGGTTAAGATGAACTTTTTTGGCAAAGATTATACTGAGGAAGACGATCGAGATTATCCCGTGTTTCCTAGATTAATCTTTGAAGATGGTAAGGTCCAACAACTTGACTTTTGGATTGAGTCAAATGAACGCCGTGTGTGGTGGGGAACACCAGGATGGGAGGTGGAGTTGTCTCCAAGGAACTCACAAACTACTGGAATCTAAACTTTCAGCTTCTTCTGGAGTTTGAGGTAGATGTAAGCCACACTCTTGCTTAAGTCCACGAAAACGAGTATTTCTTTCGTCAGTATCGTCAGCCATTAAAGGACGACTAGAATGCCAATCGCCAACACTTACATAACCTAGATCGAAATAGGGATGATAGGGAAGATCGTGGGCAGTTAAATACTGATAAACATCGCGGGAGTTCCAAGAGAGAATAGGATATATTTTGTAAATCTCTTCTTGTTTACTAACCCGTTCTAATCCTTGACGATGTTGAGTTTGATCCCTACGGAGTCCAGCCAGCCAAGCTATAGCATTTAGTTCTTTCAAGGCACGCTGCATGGGTTCGACTTTGCGGATATAATCGTAACGATTGAAAGCTTCTACATCGTTTTGTTCCCACAATTCCCCGTATAATGCTTCCATTCGAGCTGGCGAAATAGGCGACTGATAAACTTTCAAGTTAAGTTTTAGCCTTTGAGTTAACTCCTCAGCAAATTTGTATGTTGCTGTGGGGAGATAGCCAGTATCAACCCAAATAACAGGAAGATCTGGTACGATACTGGTTACTAAATGCAGCATTACCGCAGCCTGAATACCAAAGCTAGTACTCATGACCAAGTGATTACCAAAAGTATCGGCACTCCACTGAACTAGTTTTTGCGCTTCTACATCTTTTAGTTCTTGGTTAAGTTCTACCAAATCTAATTGAAGTCTATTGATGATTGCATTTGTCATCGATTTTGCTGCTCGTGCTATTTATAATATTTGGGTTTGGGATAGAGATTGTTGATTATTTTAGCTTTAATCTCGATCGATTTATCAATGCAATAGTTTTGCTAAGCCAACACCGATAAAAGTGGCGACAGCATAGCCTAGAGTACCACAGAGAATTGCTGGAGTGACTAAATTATCCCATTTTTTGGCTGCTGCCATTGCTGCTGCTGTAGTCGAGCCTCCTAAATTAGCATTAGAGGCGATCGCTAATTCAGCTAAGTTAAGATTTAAAAATTTGCCTATGGTTAGTAAAGCTACTAAGTGAATCAAGACAATCGTCGTCGCAAAAATAAATAAAATCGGCGCTACTCTTAAAACTACTTCGATATTGGCACCAGCACCGATAGTCGCAAAAAATATCCGCATAAATAACATTCCTATTTGTTCGGCTGAAACTATTTTTTCTAGATCGTGAGGAAAGATAGTTGCTACGATCACCATAATCGCGGTCGTAACCAAAATTCCTGCTTGGGGATAGTCCAACCACTGAGCAAAACCATAACCAAGGGTACAGGCAATTCCACTAATAGCCAAAGATAAACTGATATCTATAATTTGTAATGCTTCTTTTTCCTGAAAATTGGCAGGATCGAGCTGTTTTCTTTTGGTTTTGGGAAAATGAGTTTGAGCGGGAAATATTCTTTGTATCCACGTAAATGACGGTAAAGAAAATAGTAAAACAAAATAAGCAGCCATAACTAAATTGTTGACTGCTACTCCAGCACTAAGTAACTCTCCCGAGCGCAATCTCAAGGTTTCAGCCGTAGCAGCAAAATTAATTGAACCGCCAATATAGGTTGCACAAAAAACACCTGCTAATTGCCACCCCGCTTCTCCTAGAGGAATTAGATAGTAAGCCAGTACAGTTCCCAACACTGTGCCAAATGCTCCCACAGAGTAAGCAATAAGAGTAGAACCAGTTTCTTGCCAAATTCGCCATAAATCTGCCCTAAACAATAATAAAGATATAGCTAACGGCACTAAATAAGACCAGACAATCTCGTAGGTAGAAGCCTGGTGAGGAATTATTTTAAAATTAGAGAGTATAAATGTTATGGCAATTGTCACAACTACACCAGATATCTTTCCTCCCCAGCGAGTTTTTTCAATCCGTAATCCATAAGCTGCTGCTAAAAGCAAGACAGACCACAAAGCAAATTTTTGTTCTGGATTAATTAAAGCCATATCAAGGGGAGTTCGGAGTGACCTTCGGTACCCCGCTTCGCGTACGGAATTCGGAGTTATGATTTTGTCAATGAGAGAATGGTTAATTCAGATATCTGAAAATCAGAATATTGCTTAGTGCAGCATATTCCACGCTCGGTGTTTTACCTTTTTTCTGCTTTGTCGAACTGACGTAATATCAATATAGAGCTTTGGGCCAAACAATTATAATTGAATCTGCAAATAATTTTGACGACTCGCATTAAATTTATCTAGAGAAAGGCGATCGATATAAAAAGCAACATTCACAATAAAAGAAATCAAGATAATTTAGCGTGCACAATTATTATGACTGCTACTTTATTCCCCTCACAATCGCTCGAATCTTACTTAGGAGAAGAAGCGGAGTATTTATTGAATTATAAAGCCAAAATTTCCTCGGACATCCTCCATTTACCTAGTAAAGATTTTATCGATCGCATATTCGTTCACAGCGATCGCAATCCTCAAGTTCTCCGTAGTCTACAGCAATTGTATGGTAGTGGTAGATTGGCAAATACTGGCTATCTTTCCATCTTACCTGTAGATCAGGGCATCGAGCATTCTGGCGCAGCCTCTTTTGCTCCCAACCCCCTCTATTTCGATCCAGAAAATATTGTCAAATTAGCTTTGGAGGGAGGATGTAATGCTGTAGCTACAACTTTAGGTGTCTTAGGGATGGTATCTCGTAAATATGCTCATCATATCCCCTTCATTGTTAAACTCAATCATAACGAATTGTTGACCTATCCTAACAAATCTGACCAGATTATGTTCGCTAGTGTCGAACAAGCTTGGAATTTGGGGGCAGTAGCAGTGGGATCAACTATTTATTTTGGTTCTCCCGAATCAAGTCGTCAAATTCAGGAAGTAAGTCATGCTTTTGCCCAGGCTCATAAATTAGGGATGGCAACTATTCTTTGGTGTTATCTGCGTAATGATGTTTTTAAACAAGACCGAGATTACCATCTGGCAGCAGATTTAACCGGACAAGCCAATCATCTTGGTGTCACCATCGAAGCTGATATTATCAAACAAAAATTACCAGAATGCGATCGCGGTTATACAGCAGTAGCCCAAGCTACCGGTAATAAGTACGGCAGGACTAACGAAAAGGTTTACACTGAGTTATCTAGCGATCATCCCATCGATTTAACTCGTTACCAAGTTCTGAATTGTTATGCCGGACGTAGTGGATTGATTAATTCTGGTGGAGCTTCTGGTAAGAATGATTTTGCTGAAGCGGTACGAACTGCTGTAATTAATAAGCGAGCCGGTGGTTGCGGTTTGATTTCTGGCAGAAAAACCTTCCAACGTCCCCTAGAAGAAGGAATTAGACTTTTTCACGCTATCCAAGATGTCTATCTTTCTTCTGAGATAACTATTGCCTAATATTGTTTTGAAGGCTCTTCATCATCAATGAAAGGAGATTATTAGCTCTTAGCCATTAGCTATTAGCTATTCGCATTGCTCAGTTAGCGACTAAGCCGATAATTTTTCTGATTATATGAATACTCAAGCAGGATTTATTCTTAAGGTAGTATTTTTATCAGCAATACTATCTTTTTTAATTAAATACGGAGGTAAATTTATTCCCATAACTTCCACTACCTTAGATGCTCTCATCTTAGTGTTGTTACCAACTCTGATTTTGAGCTTAATTTTAGGTTGGCGATGGCAACAACAAATACATACCAAAAAATAGCCATCGCCAAAAAAGACTGAATTTTTATAGGAGTTTTATCGGGTGAATTTAGGTAGTTGGATTGGTTTTGTCGTTTTTTTTCTCTGTTTGTATATACTTTGGCAAATCAAGCAACTAGTGCTGCTCTTGTTTACTGCGGTTATTTTTGCGAGTTCTTTAAACATTTTAGTAAAGAGATGGCAAAAATCGGGAGTAAAACGCGGTTATGCTGTCTTGTTATCTATTTTAATTGTTTTAACCGTCTTAATTGGCTTTTTTTGGCTAATCGTACCGTCTTTCGTCGCTCAATTTGAAGAACTAGCTTTATTAATTCCTAAAGGTGTAGACCGGCTATTAATGTGGCTAGATTTACTATATGGTCGTCTCGACCCTGAGGTAACAGAGCTATTACCAGGTGCAGAAGAACTAAGACAACAACTTCAACCTTTATTGAATCAAATTTTAGGGGGCGGTTTTGTCTTTTTTCGGAACTCTCTAGGAGTTTTGCTGAATATGTTGCTGCTGTTGGTATTAACGGTTATGTTACTGGCAGATCCTTCCCCTTATCGTCAGGGATTTATTCGTTTATTTCCTTCTTTTTATCGCCGAAGAATAGACGAGATTTTATCTCTTTGCGATGAAGCCTTACAAGGTTGGCTGATCGGTATTTTATTTAATATGGCTGTTATTGCCGTTTTTAGCTTTATTGGCTTGTTAGCCCTGGGAATTCCTCTTGCTTTAGCTCAAGCTGTACTAGCGGGAATATTAACTTTTATTCCTAATTTAGGGCCGACTCTAAGCGTAATTTTCCCCATGACCATTGGTCTGATTGAAGCACCATGGAAACCTTTAGCCGTACTAATTCTTTATATTGGTATTCAGCAAATAGAAAGTAATATTTTGACTCCTTGGGTAATGGCAAAACAAGTGTCTTTACTTCCTGCAATTACTTTATTGGCACAAATATTTTTTGCAACTTTCTTTGGCTTTTTGGGTTTGTTTTTAGCTCTTCCCCTCACAGTAGTCGGTCAAGTATGGTTTAAAGAGGTAGTAATTAAAGATGTTCTCGATCGCTGGAAAGATGATAGTGAAGTTTCAGAAAAACACGACCTCAAGCAAACAGAAAATCAATCGATCGAACCAGACTATTCTACAGACAATCTAGAAAATTCATCTTTTGGTTTTCCTGAAATCGATGCCAATGCCGACTTATCTCAAGATGAGCCTTCAGCACAAGACGATCGAAATCAAGCTCAATACCAGTCAGCAGAAACAACACAAAAAAAGCAAGCAGATATTCAATAGACCTATTGCATAAGTCCTATAAACTTTGGTTAAGTCAAGGTAAAAGGTAAAAGGTAAAAGGTAAAAGGAATTAATTCCCATATTTTTGCAAGAAATCTAATAAATATCCTCTCCTCCATCTCCCTCCTCTCTCCCAACTTCCCTATCCTCTCCAACTCCGTTCAAAATTTACTAACTTTTGCTAACAAAGTAGCAAAATGAAATCTTCTTGCTTCAACCAAGGCTGTCGGCAGCTACTTGTCCACAAGCTTGAGTTTGGCGGTGACTCCACCTACTTAAATTGATACTGGCGTTCCAGTCTCGTTCGATAAATGACCCACAGCTAACACAACAAAACCATCTATCAGATAGCTTTAAATCTGGGTTATACCAGCCACAATTAGAACAAGTTTTACTTGACGGAAAAAACCTATCGGCAATAATTAACTTGCTGCCATAGAGTTGACACTTGTATTCTAGTTGTCGTCTAAATTCATGAAACCCCATATCTGCTATAGCTTTGGCTAATTTGCCATTCTTCAACATTCCAGATACATTCAAATCTTCAATTACTATCTCGCTGTGGTTTTTGGCTAAATAAGTAGTGAGCTTATGTAATGTATCTTTGCGGATGTTGGCTATTCTCCGATGTAGCCTGGCTATCTTGATTTGAGCTTTCTTCCAATTGGCTGAATTAATTACCTTGTTACGATTACGCCATTGCAGTTTGGCTAACTTCTTCTCATATTTTCTGTAACTTTTTGCTCCTTTAAAGACAATTCCCGTACTCAGATAAGCTAGGGTTTTGACCCCTAAATCAACACCCACTACATCTACTGTTTTGGGAGTGCTTTGAGGTGGTTCAATTTCTACTTTGAAGCTGACATACCAACTAGGAGCTTGACGAGAAATGGTGACATTTTTAGGCTTATAGCCATGAGGTAATCTCTCGTAGGTTCTCAAGATTCCTATTTTGGGAACTTGAATTTTTAAGTTGTCTATTACTTTGATTGTGCCATCAAGAGTAAAACTGTCATTTCTTCCTTTTTTCTTAAAGCGTGGTGGCTTTTTCTTTTTCTTAAAACAATCATCCCAAGCTGCCCTCAAATGCCTCAAAGCGAACTGAGGCGCACATTTAGAACTCTCGTAATACCAAGGGTTTGCGGGCTTAACCATTGCTACTAACCATTTATGCAGATCAATGGCAGAAGGGAACTTGATTCTCTCTTCTGGATTATCTCGATTATGTAAGAGTATCTGTTTGGTTAATCCCAGTCCCCAATTATAAGCATGACGAGCAACACCAGCGTGTTGAGCCAACATTGTTCGCTGCTGGTTATTTAACTTGAGTTCTGTCTTAAATCCGAGTAGCATAGAATCATTATACGACTTATTTACGTACAATAAAACGACTGGAAGTAAAAATCTCAGATGAAGAAGCACAAGTATTAGAGCAATATTGTAAACAAAGTGAAAAGACAAAAACTGATGTCATTCGATCTTATATTCGCCAGCTAAAACGAAAGGTAAAGAAAGTTAGCAATAGTTAGCATTTGGCTAACTGTTAATTAACCCCCATCTTTCACATGACTAGTTAGCCTATTATGCGCACCATCGCCGAAATAAATGACAAAATCCTTGAGGGTAAAGCCATTGCCTGGACAGTAGCAGAATTAAAAGTAAAAGTAGAAGAAATTGGTATTAGTCAAGCATTCAAGCAAGTAGATGTCATTTGCACTGGTACCTTTGAACCAATGGAGTCATCAGGAGCAATAATTAATTTAGGACATAGCGACCCTCCCATTAAAATTCGCCAATGTTGGCTAGATAATATACCTGCCTATGCAGGGTTTGGCGCAGTAGATTTATATCTGGGTGCCACAGCTATGGCAGACTATGGCATTAGCGAAACAATAGACCGAATTACCGATGCTAAAACCGATCGAGAAAGGGGTGGCGGTCATGTTATCGAAGACCTCATCGCCGGTAAATCTATTCATCTAAGGGCGATCGGACAGCAAACCGACTGTTATCCACGGGCATCTTTTGAAAATGTAATTACTAAAGATACGATTAATCAGTTTTATTTATTCAATCCTCGTAATTTATATCAAAATTTTCTAGTCGGTATTAATGGTGGAGACAGACCTTTGTTTACCTATCTCGGTCCTCTACAACCCAGATTGGGAAATGCAGTCTATTCCAATCCTGGCGCTATTTCTCCTCTAATTAACGACCCAGACTTACAGTTAGTTGGGATTGGTAGTAAAGTATTTTTGGGTGGTGGAGTTGGCTATATTGCCTGGGAGGGTACACAACATTTTCCTTTGCAAAAACGCTTGCCAAATCGCACTCCTATTGGCCCTGCTGCTACCGTGGCTTTGATAGGCGATGCCAAACAAATGAATTCTCGTTGGGTAAGAGGATGTTATTTAAAAAACTACGGTTCTTCTCTGATGCTCGGAGTGGGTGTGCCTTTACCAGTATTACAAGAAGAAGTTATTCTTCATTGTACCGTACAAGATAAAGATATTGTTGCACCAGTAGTAGATTTTGCTATCCCCCGTCGCGTTCGCCCTACTTTTGGTCTAGTTACCTATCAGCAACTTAAAAGCGGTCGAATTACGATCGAAGGAAAGTCTGTTCGAGTAGCCCCTCTAGCGAGTATTGCTTTATCTAGGCAGGTAGCTATCGAGTTAAAAGAATTAATTAAAGCAGGAAAATTTACGCTGACTGAGCCAGTTGCTCCTATTCCGAGCGATCGCTCTTTTATCTCTCAAGATCGTCGAGGATCGGCTCTTAATTTAGAATAGGAAAATTTTTCAAGCAAAAGGTAACAGAAAATATTACCTGTTACCTATTACCTGTTAACTACTACTTACTGGGTTTTTTGATAGATTTTTTGACGGGGGGTATAGTTTTCGTATTACGAGGAGTGGGTTTGCGGGATTTGTATGGTTTTTTGCCTCCAGGTCTACCTTTTCCTCGTTTAGATCCGGGTTTTTTCTTAACTGGCAAAGCACCTAAATCTGTTCCCTCTTCTACAGTTAAGGTTTCTCCCACCAAGCGAACTTTCAAATCCCAAAAGTGATGTAGAGGTTTGTCTGGAAGAGTTCCTTTAAGCGTCAGTTTAAAAAACTTAGGTTTATCCCCTTCTTTGCGAGGAAATTGCTTAATCTTTACTACAATTACCTCTTTTTCTTGAGAATAATAAACTACTTCACCACGAATAGAAAAATAGCCATCTTCTACTTCTTCGGTAGATTGCTCTACAACATTTTCTGTTTTGTTGAGGGTTTCTGGTTCCCACACTCCCACTATTTGGACATGGAGATGAGTAGTTTTAGGCTTAGTGCGAGGATAAACTACCCAGAGATGATTTTTTTCTAAATCGAGATGATTTTTAACTAAACTGATAATGCGACCTAAGAGAACGGCTTCTATTTCTGTTCCGTCAGTAGTTGTTAATGTTCCCTGAGTCAATTGGTCTGCTGTCAGTTTATACTTGGCTTGAATTAGACCAATTGCCCGATATTGTCGGGGATGGGAAGGGGCGGGAATAGGTAGTTGACGTTCTTGATTAGATGAATTTTCCGAATTTTCTTTAGTCTGAGTAGACATAGCTGGATTTTTTGCATTTTGCTTATCAGGAGAAGAAGGTAATTCGGAAGATTGGTTTTGAGCCAGATTCATATTGATATTACCTAGAGGCGGAGATTTTAACTGAGTGTAAAAGAAATAGGATAATCTATCTTGAGGGCAAGCTACAATATCTTGCGGAGGAGAAAAGCATTCTAACTAAAATAACATTTGTAAATAGGCTTTAGCCCATATCTCCCAAATCATTTTTTTTTTTTAATCAAAAAGTTATTTAATAAAAGAGCGATCGCGTGACTCAAGCTAAAAAGTTGAGTTAATCTAGTTAATTTGATAACTGTAATAAATTTAAGGATAATAAATCGATGCAAAAAAAGCGCAGTAGTTGGCTATACCTAACACTTGGTCTGATGTTGATTGCATTAATAGGTTTTTCCGGTCTTCCTTTATTTATCAGCATATTTTCAGAAAATCAAATTACCACTCAACCTTATTCTGCAACAATTTCTCAAGTTTCTCCAGAGCAGCAAGCAAAATTGGATGCCGAAGCAAGAGGTTATCAAAAGGTTTTAGAGAGAGAACCAGACAATAATACCGCACTCAAAGGATTATTGGCTATTAGGCTTCAACAACAAGATGTTGAGGGTGCAATTAAACCTTTAGAAAAATTAGCGAAACTTAACTCCGAACAGACAGAATACACAATTCTTTTAGCACAAGCGAAACAACAAATAGAAGATTTTGAAGGTGCAGCAACAGCCTACCGCTCAATTTTAGTGGGTCATCCAGACAATATTCAGGCTTTGAGTGGAATTACCAGTTTATTTTTGGAGCAAAATCTTCCTGAAAGAGCAATTAGTTTATTAAAAGATTCGAGCGAGCGAGCTCGACAAGATAAGGCGGAAACTAGTTATATTAATTCCGTACGGCTACTCTTAGGGGAAGTCTATGCGGAACAAGAACGTTATTTTGAAGCGATCTCTGTTTACGAACAAGCTGCCCTAGCCGACGAGCGAGATTTTCGTCCCGTACTCGCTAAAGCTTTGATCCTCCATGAGCAAGGTCACAATCAAGAAGCTAAACCTCTGTTAGAATCTGCTTATTCTCTTGCTCCCGCTCAATTTAAAGATCGAATCAATCAATTAAATAAAGATTGGGAAAGAGAAAGTTCGTAATGATTAGTAGTTAGGGGAACCAGGCAATGCCTTTTCCATACAAGTAGCGAGTGGTATCTAATGAGTAATTATCAATTAACTTGGTGTTGGCGACCGCTGCCTTTAAACAAACTTACTGGTTCGGAAGTATTTGAATTATTATTTCAAAAGAATTGTTTTATTGCCACTCTTCTAGAAAGTCCTTTCCCTACTCCCACAGATCGACCTCAGTTATCTCGTTATTCTCTTTGTGCTGGTTTCCCTCGCTACTCTAACCGACAAATCCGACTATGGACACCGTCTTTGGGTAAAATTACTTCTTTTCTCCATGCTCTTTTGCGTCACAAGCCTGTTTATAACCCTGAAGTAGAACATCTGCCCTTTACTGGGGGTTGGTTGGGTTGGCTAGGTTACGATTTTGCTCACGAAATTGAAAAATTACCCTATCTTAAATCGGACTCTCTTACTTTTCCTCTTGCCTATTGGTATGAACCCGATGCTTTTGCCGTGTTAGACCATCAAGAACAAGTCCTTTGGTTAGCTGCAAAAGAAATTAAAGAATTAGATCGTCTGCAAAATCTTTTAGAGTCCAAAGATATAGATCGAGCAAAAGTGTTCACTAATTCCTCTGAAATATTATCAGATTATCCATTGTCTTTTTTAACTGACCAAGCTGACTACGAACAAGCCGTCAGACAGGGAAAAAAGTATATTCAAGCAGGAGATGTTTTTCAAACAAATCTATCTTTAAGGTTTCAAACAGCTACCAATAGGGATAGTTGGTCAATTTATCGCACTTTACAACAAATAAATCCTTCTCCTTTTGCTAGCTATTGGCAGACACCTTGGGGAGCAGTAATCAGTTGTTCTCCCGAACGACTAGTCCAATTAAAGGAAAATATAGCCCAAACTAGACCTATTGCGGGAACAAGAACTAGGGGAATTAATCCTCAGCACGACCGACAATTGTCAGCAGAATTGATTGCCAATGTTAAAGAAAGAGCAGAGCATATTATGCTGGTAGACTTAGAACGTAACGATCTAGGTAAAGTTTGTCAGTGGGGCTCGATCGAAGTAGATGAATTACTAGTCGTAGAGCGTTACAGTCATGTAATGCACTTGGTTAGTAATATTAAAGGCCACTTACAATCCGATCGTGATACAGTAGATCTAATTACTGGTATGTTTCCTGGAGGAACTATTACAGGCTGTCCCAAAGTTCGTTGTATGGAAATTATTGAGGAATTGGAGCCAGTAAGGCGTAATTTATTTTATGGCTCTGGTGGTTATCTAGACCAAAGAGGAAACTTAGATTTGAATATCTTTATTCGTACTCTTTTATACACACCTCAACCCAGTCAGACGGCATTTTCTCCCCAAGGAATAGTTTATGGTCAAGTTGGTGCAGGTATTGTCGCTGATAGTGAACCAGAAAAAGAATGGTATGAATCTTTACACAAAGCAGAAGCACAATTAGCAGCACTGCGTTTAGCCAAGCCTTATTTACAATAAATAATCATTAATTTAATTAAAAATTTAGAATTTAGTTGACTTTATAGGGGTAAATGTCCTCTAATAGTTAGTACCTATGTTCTGAATAGTTATTAACCCTAGAAAAAGGCTATGGAAACTTTAACTCCAGCCCAACAAGAGTTGTATGATTGGCTAGTTGATTATATTCGCAATATGAATCATGCCCCTTCCATCAGACAGATGATGAAAGCCATGAATTTGCGCTCGCCCGCCCCAGTTCAAAGCCGTCTAGAACGGCTGCGTAATAAAGGTTACATTGACTGGACGGAAGGCAAAGCCCGAACTATCCGTGTTTTGCACCAGCCAGAAAAAGGATTACCTATTTTAGGAGAAATTGCAGCAGGAGGTTTAGTCGAACCTTTTGCCGAAGAGAAAGCCAAATTAGATTTATCCAATTTATTCGAGACACCAGATTGCTATGTGTTGCGAGTAGTTGGCGATAGTATGGTTGAAGACTTTATTACCGAGGGCGATCTAGCTATCATGCGATCGCTTTCTCCCGAGGAACAAGTCAAAAATGGAGAAATTGTAGCTGCCAGAGTACCGGGACACGGTACTACTTTAAAACGCTTTTATCTTACCGAAGACCGAGTGACTCTCAAACCATCTAATCCCAAGTACAATCCGATTGAGGTTGATGCCCACGTGGTAGAAGTACAAGGTATTTTAGTAGGTGTTTGGCGGTCATTTTCTGTTAATAATTAAAAAGCTGTTAGCTATTAGCTATTAGCTATTAGCTACTTGTTAAGAATCGATAGGTTAACTGCTAAATGATTTCCCTCTCTCCGACTCTCAAAGCTAAACTATCTACCCCCCTAAAAATTGGTTCTGTGACTATTAACAGTCGCGTGTTGCAGTCTCCCCTTTCTGGAGTGACCGATCTAGTATTTCGTCGGTTAGTGCGTAGATATGCACCTCAATCGATGCTATATACAGAAATGGTTAGTGCTAAAGAAATACATCATCTGCAAGAATTACCTAAAATCATGCACATTGCTGCGGATGAAGAACCAATTAGCATTCAATTGTTTGATTGTCGTCCAGATTTTATGGCAGAAGCAGCGAGAAAAGCAGTAGCGGAGGGAGCAAATACCATCGATATCAATATGGGCTGTCCCGTTAATAAAATTACCAAAAAGGGGGGTGGTTCTTCTTTATTACGTCAACCAGAGGTAGCAGAAGCAATTGTACGGACGGTAGCCGAAGCAGTAGATGTACCCGTAACCCTTAAAACTCGCATCGGTTGGGATGAGAGAGAAATTAATATTCTTGATTTTGCTCGACGGATGGAAGATGCAGGGGCAGCCATGCTGACTTTACACGCCCGTACTCGTGCCCAAGGCTACAATGGTACAGCTAAATGGTCATGGATTAGGAAAGTTAAAGAGATTCTGACCATTCCCGTCATTGCCAATGGTGATATTTTCTCACCAGAAGCAGCAGTTCGCTGTTTGGAAGAAACATCCGCAGATGGTGTAATGTGTTCGCGGGGGACTTTAGGTTATCCTTTTTTGGTGGGAGAAATAGATCATCTGCTTAAAACAGGAGAAACTTTACCCCCTCCTACTTTGGCTACTAAATTAGAATGTGCCCAAGAACACTTACAAGGATTGTGGGAGTATAAAGGAAAAAAAGGTATTATGCAATCCAGAAAGCATATGGCATGGTATTGTAAAGGCTTTCCTGGTGCTTCAGAATTGAGAGATAAATTATCTCGTATCGAAAATTTGGAAGAAGGTTTAGAGTTATTAGAAAGCGCGATCGATAAGTAGGGACCACTCTACCCATTCTACAGACAATACCTTCGCCAAACTAAATCCATAGAAGATGGTATTTAGTCAAGGGTACTCTTAGAAAGGATTTATGTATAATTAGTTACTCAACTTTTGGCAAAAGTTGCGTGTTTGACATCCTAAGTACGGCTAAAATCCAACTTTGGGTCAATTTCATGAGCAAAAACAATTCAAATGTTCTACTTTTATGAGCTGTAATGTCAGAGTTGACAAATGATTCAGTCCTCGCTCCTCATTTGGCGAAGGTATTGCTGATAGTTGCTATATTTATCGATGAAGATGGGTTATATAAAAATCATACTAGCTGACCGATTCATTGATGATGTGAGGGAGAAATGAAAATAGAGAGAATATTGGGTAAATCTTTGCAGTTGAGTCTTTTGTTGTTGGGTAAGACTGGGTTAATTGCTAAGGGAGCGAGTGCTGATAACAGTTTATTTGTAGAAATCAATTTTCAAGAGAATATTAATTCTTTCGAACAAGTTACCAAAGTCGATCGGTTGCGGGATGTTTCTCCCGGGGATTGGGCTGACGAAGCCCTACGCAGTCTAGTCGAACGATATGGTTGTATTGTCGGTTATCCAAACCAGACTTATCGGGGTCAACAGCCTCTAAGTCGCTATGAATTTGCGGCAGGTTTGAATGCCTGTTTGAATCAAATAGAAAGATTGATTGCTTCTTCTGAAGCCGTAACGCGGGAAGATATTGAAACCCTGCAACGATTGACCCAAGACTTTGAAGCAGAACTAGCTACTTTAGGCACCCGCGTTGATAGTCTGGAAGGTAGGGTTGCTTTTTTAGAAGACCATCAATTTTCGACTACAACTACCTTATCTGGACAAATCATCTTGGGAATGGCAAGTATCCTGACGGGAAATAATGCCGACGGTGATGAAGTCGATCGCGTTCCCGTATTTGGCAATCGTACGCGCTTAGTATTTAATACCAGCTTCACCGGAGAAGATCTACTTTATACCCAAATTTCTGCCGGTAATTTTCCTTTCTTTAACACTGGTACTTTTGAAGGCGATTTAGGATTTGCTTTCGAGACAGATAATGATGTGGGATTGGGAGCTTTATTATATTATTTCCCCGTGGGTAATAATATCGAAGTAGTACTTGAGGTTACTGGCGGTGTTTTTAATGACTTTACCGATACTCTCAACCCTTTAGACCGCTACGATGATAGTGCCAGTGGTGCTATTTCTTTTTTTGGCACGCGCAACCCGATCTATAACCAGGGTGCTGAGGCGGGAATTGGGATCATAACCCAACTGGGAGATAATTTTGAAGTAAGTCTGGGTTATTTGACAGAAACAGCTAACGATTCCTCCCAAGGCAGTGGTTTGTTTAATGGACCTTATGCAGCTTTGGGACAAATAGTGTTTCAACCGATCGATAGTTTGAAATTTGCCTTGACTTACGTTCATGCTTACAATGCAAGTGATACGTTTACGGGTAGCAGTTTAGCCAATTTGCGTACCTTAACCGAGATTGAATTGGGCGAGGCAGTTCCTACTTCGAGTAATTCTTATGGGGTGCAAGCTTCTTGGCAGTTGAGCGAGCGTTTCATCATTAGCGGTTGGGCTGGCTACATTAATACAAAAGCTCTATCAACCCTGAATGGTGCGCTCGAACGCGGTCATCAAGATATTTGGAACTGGGGCGTTACTCTAGCTTTTCCCGATTTAGGCAAAGAGGGAAGTTTGGGTGGAGTCGTCGTGGGGATGGAACCGAGGGTAACTAATTCTAGTATTGTCATCCCAGGTTTAGACAGCGAAGATCGAGATACTTCTTTACATGTAGAAGCATTTTATCAGTATCAGGTAAACGATAATATTGCCATCACTCCTGGAGTAGTGTGGATCACGGCACCCGATTTCAATAACGATAACGACGATCTAGTCATTGGCACGATCCGCACTACCTTTACTTTCTAACGGGGAGAGCGAAAAAAAGTGGGGCAGAACATCTCGCGCTCAATTTTCGTCTCTAAAAGATTGGACTTTGGACAAAGAAAAACGAATTTGATTATGCAAGAGACGACTATGAGCGTGCCGCTCGCTTTAGATTTTAGTTTAATCTCGAGCGAGAAGTCTGACAACTGTGTAGCCATGTTTTGGCTAGTTTTTTGTTGTCGATCGCCATATAATAAAAATATCGCTCAAAAATAGTGCGAGCGGTCGAAACCCTCACTACATAAGGCTTAGAGAGATTAGTACCCAGTAGTACACCAGTTTTTAGGTGTCAAAATATAAGCCCAATCAAGCTTTTAGAGCTTATCAATACATTTGTTTGGGGGAAGTTCAGTCATAACAAGTCTAAACAAAATTAATTGTACATTCACTCCTTGACCTGTGAGGCTTAGAGACTGAAATTATATACAAATAATTTTGTGCACCTACTTAAGGCACGAAACAATAAGCTTTTCATGATTCTTGTTGAGAATAAAGAAAACTACCTAAATCGCTGAAAAAGCTTGTGGATAAATGTTTTGAGGGTTTTTGTTTATGACCTGAATCCTTACGTCTCTTGATGCATTACTTAAGATTTAAACGAGTTCCTATTCCTAGAACACCGATTCAGTAATACCAAAAACTACTTTTTTGGATATTCAGACAACGAAATCTCGGCAAATGATGAACTCCCGTAATCCCAGATCTGGACTGGATTCTGAATACTGAATCGGTGTTCTAGATAATCGACTGCTCATCCAATAACATCACTTATTCAGCAACACCGAATTTTGCAATGATCATTTCATTGAATTTTTCGGGTTCCTCATAAAATGGGAAATGAGCGGAGTTTTCAAACCAGATGATTTCTTTTGTTGGCGCATTTAAAACATCATAGTATTGCTCAACTAGTGGGAATGGCGTATCGTAATCATGACGACCAGTGAAAAAATAAACAGGCACATTCACTTGGGTTACTTGTGTTCTGAAATCAAGATACCAAACTGCTTCATCATAATATAGGCGTTGCGAAAACTTCCACCCCTTGATCCATTGTTTTTGATTCTTCGCATATATTTTGCTGCTTAAAATGGCTTTCTCTATTTCTTTTTCACTAGTTTTTCCGTATAACTCTCCGCCATAATATACCATCCATTTCACGGTTACCTCATCGCCAGAATCATCAAGATAGTCTCCTTGTTCATCGGGACGTCCTACTTGCTCGAGTTCAGTGATTGCCTGAGTATTATTGTCCGCTAATGCTTGCCTTAAAGCAAAATCATAACTCAGTTGTTCATTTTCAATTATGTCAACAACTTGTCCGATTCCCCCATAGGCAAAATAATCATCAGGATATCTTTTGATTAAGAATATGCCTAGAATTGTTCCAAAAGAGTGACCAATTAAAAATATTTTTTCTTGACTAAATCGTTGTCGTAAATAGTCTGTTAATTCATGAGCATCTAATATAAGCTGCTCGAGAGTCATACTCTTTTTGGGAATAGTTGGTGAGTAAGATTTGCCAGCACCTCTTTGATCCCAATTAATAATCGTAAAATGATTTTCCAGTACTTTATTTCTTTTACGAAGCAACGGCATCATAGCATATCCTGGTCCGCCATGAAGAACTAATAAAATTGGCTGGGAAACATCTTTGCTTTGAATCGAAATCCATTGATCGATTCCGCCTAAAGTGATTTTTTCCAAAGAGTTTATACTTTTGTTAGTCACATTAGTGCTGTTATTCATGTAAACATTTCCCGTACAAACAATCAAAGTCACACAAAAAATTACGAATAGTATTAATAGCTTCTTCATCTTTCACCCAGACCAACTTGTATGAACTACTACCACCTGCTGGCGCGAAGAGATAGTGTCTAGCTTCACAGGAGATTTTTTTGTCTTTCGCGGGGTGGAGGAATTCCGCTTCATTTTGTTAAAAGCCGAAATATTATTAATTAGCTGGACTTAAACATTTTTTAGTCAAAAACAGCCTAAAACTTATATATAGTAATTAGGTAGACCTAAATAACCTGAACTATGTGTGTATCTGCAGGTAAACTTGCTTCAACTGGATACTAAGCAAATAATTGAATGTGCTTTACAAAAGTAAACATAGTTGAATTTAATTTTCCCCGACCTACTTAATTATTTTACTTCGATTTGATAGTTTTTTTGATATGCTTGGGTTTCATCCCTTTTTTGTGTTTGGGTTATATCCGTTGCCCCACCTGGATTTGAGGCTGTTTTCTTATGTTTTTTTGTCTAAGTCCCGCTAGGGATAAAAGCCCCCTTTCCTTTCCTAACCAGAAACCTTTTTCAGCCAACCCTAATTAGGGCTTGCTGAAAAACTGAGATTTGATTAAGATATCTGCTCAAAAGCTCTTAGCTTTTAGCTTTTAGCTATTAGCTTTTAAGAAAAATGGATGAGCGATCTTATTTAATGCAAGAAAATTCTATCGCTCAAGCGAAAAACCTTGCACTTTTTTAAGTTAAAAACATCCCAAACTGCTGATAAATAAGACCTCGTAACTTATTCAGCAAGCCCTAATTAGACACGACGATTTTGGATGGAATTCCCCTCCACTTTGTATGGCTAGGTATTTTTTCACCTTTCATAATTAGTGAAAGGGAATCAATAGTAGAGTCCGAACTAATATGAGAATCATACAGTATGATTGTCCTCGAACCTATACTGCATTTATTGGCAATACTTATATTGGAAACTTTCATCACTCTATCTTCAAATAGGTGAGTCTGGAGTGATGTTGAAGACTCAATTGCTGAATCATGTCCTACTTTAACTAGATCGAACTCTGTCAAATAAGTTGTCTCGCTATACACTCTCCTTCCTATTTTTGCTCCAAACAGGCGGAGTATAACAGGCCAAAAGGGTGTTCCGGTGAAGAAGCTTAGTAGACAGGGAACGACAATACTTTCATAAAGAGCAGTTACCAATTCAGTACGTCGAACAAAATTTGACCATAGTGGTCTGACAATGGGTTTATACTTTCCAATTAAAATCCACTTGATAGCAACCACCAACAATGTAAGCAAAAAGGCAAGTGCGAAGTAAACTGGCGTAAGTGACAATGTAAATAAGGGAAAAGAAAGATTAATTTTTATTGCCCAAACATAATATTGAATGAAACCAAAAGCTAGTGCGCAAGTAAAACAAGAGGGTAAAATAACTCGCCAAAATTCAATAAATAAACGTGATAACACTAATTTCCAAGATGGAGAGTAAGTTAGGCTATCTCCAAAATATTCGCTTTCTTGACGCTTAGGGAAGAAAATAGCCGGAGAGCCTAACCATGTAGTTCCAGGCCGTATATTGTTTTTGTGAAGTACAGAATGCACTCCTAACAAACTGTCGTCCGCAACGACTGTTCCAGGACTAACAGTTGCAGCGTTACCAATAAAAGCTTTCTCTCCAATTATTGTTGGATAAATATGAAAGAATCCTTTGTAAAATTGCGCCGAGCCAATTGTGGCAATGTCGGCTAAGAAACTCATAGAGCCGAGATGCAGTAAACTCGGATCTATACCGGCAATTGTAGATATTTCTGAAAATTTGCCGATTTTTGCGCCCAGTAATCTTAAAAATGGTGGAGTATAAAGCGTTGAGTAAAGTGAGTTGGTTGCTGCCACGCTAAAACTTATTATTTTGTCAAACAACCATTTTCGATAGCCAAGGTTTGAATTAATTGGATATATACCAGGCTTGATGTCCCCAATAAATATCTTTTTGAAAAGAACTACTGAGGAACATACAGCCAATACATTAATTAGACCGGCTAAAAGAAAAACAACTGGCCAAAGTGGCAATGAAAATCTTGGCGAAAAGTCTAAATTTACTAAGGTTAAAATACCTGGTAAAAACGAAATAAGAGGAAGCATTCCGAGTAATACAATCCCGAATCCATAAGTTCGCAAATTGCCAAACCATGATTTTTTGAACAAACTACTATAGTTATGGATATCTGCCAGCTCTTCAATTTGGTCTAATATTTCGTCATTAGATTCAATTACGCTTGATGGTGAGCCGTAGACATCACAATTACCCTCTATATTTTGTCCTTCGGAAATCAAAGTATGCTCGTATACTCTAGTGTTTGAACCAATAGTTGAGCCCAGTGAAATGACACTATTTGTCCCAATGTACGAACCAGATTTAATTTCAATTCTGTCTTGAATAACCCAACCCTTTTCTATTTTATAAGGTTTAATTTGAACCCCATAACCAATAGATACATTATCCCCAATCTCAATTAAATCTGGGAAGTGAATTGGGCTAGCCATATATATATTCTTACCAATGTTCGCTCCCAAAAGCTTCAAATAAAAATTAATGTAAGGAGTTCCTGTAAAAACATTAACGATCGAAGTAGCAATCAGCTTTCTTACCAACCCCCAACGGCAGCAATACCATCCCCACAATTTAAACTTGCCAGGACGTGACTTTCCGAGTAAAAGCCATTTTCCCAATATGGGAAGCGACAAGTAGATAAGCAGAGTTATTAACGAGTCAAAATACAGGTCTGGATCTAAAAAGCCATTGACTTTCCATATACACCACGGTACTGAATATATCGAACCTACTACAAGCAGCCAAAAAATATGTACAAATCCACACCTCCAGACTCGGAAACTGCTATAGTATGCTCTCTTTAAATCGGGGTAAAGATTTCGGTATTTATTAGAATTTGATGACTGATTTTCCGCATTTAAAATGGCAATTTTCTTAGCTAGCTCTTTGATAGTTCGACTACTATAAAGATCGGCAATAGAAACTTGAATTTTATTATCTCTTAAGGCTGAAACTACAGAAGCTGCTAGTAAAGAGTGACCACCTAGATCGTAAAAAAAGTCATCTTCAATGGAGATATTTTTTCTGTTGAAACTATCGCTCCAGACTTCTAAGAGCTTTAATTCTAATTGGTTTCTGGGTTTGACAATTTCTCGATTCTCGGCAATTTCCTCAAGCTGGGGTAGAGGCAGCTTTGATTTATTAACCTTGCCATTAGATAAAGTCGGTATTTCATCAATAAACTCAAAGCATCTTGGAATCATGTATTCAGGCAGATTTTGCCTGAGCTGTTTATGTATTTTAGGCTTTAAAGCTGCTGTATTTTGGACTTTGGTTTTGACATAGGCAACTAAAAACTCATAGTCATCACTATTTTTGCCAAGGGTGACAAAACTTGCGTCTATTTCCGAACAAGTTAAAATTTGCGCTTCAATTTCACTTAATTCAATTCTGTAACCATGGATCTTGACCTGTTGATCTTGTCTACCAAGATACTCTATATTGCCATCTTCTAAAAATCTCCCAATATCTCCAGTTTTATAAATTCTTTTTAACTCGTCATTGATGACAATATTGACGAATTTATCCGATGTTTTCTCGGGGAGATTTACATATCCTTTAGCCACTCCTGGTCCACTAATACAGATTTCTCCTACTGAAAGTTCGGACTGTAGATTTAATTTTTCATCTAAAATATAAACTTCATAGGACGGTAATGGTTTGCCAATTGTTACTAGTTTTCTAGGCTTAAGTTCGCACCAGGTGGCAGTTACTGTCGTCTCAGTTGGACCGTAAGTATTTAAAATTCTTCGATTATTGTTCCACCACTTTTCGACTATCGACGATGGACAAAGTTCACCCCCCACAACTAAAGTATGCACATCTGGTAAAAGTGTATTTTTGATAGTACCTAGCAAAGTAGGTACACAGTAAAATACTGTAACTCTTTTCTCTACAAGAAAATCTCCCAATTCATCCCCTAAAAGTTTTTTCTTGTGCTTACAGGTAACCAGGGTTGCACTCTGTGTGAAAGTTATCCATATTTCTTCAAAAGAAAAATCAAAAGCAAGTATTATCCCTTGATAAACTCTATCTTTAGAAGTGACCTCATATAGGGGGAATGCTACGCTGATAAAATTACAAATACTATCATGAGTAACAGCAACTCCTTTGGGTTTACCCGTCGTACCAGAAGTATAAATTATGTAGCAAATATCATCATCATCATCATTATTTAATGTAAGACTAGGTCTTTCATCACTCAAGACTGAGTCATCAAGAGAGTCTATTGAGATAAAATTTTCACATAAATGCTGAAATCGCTCTAGCCAATCTGACTCGGAAATCAAAAATTCGATTTGGGCATCATCAATAATGAACTTTAATCTCTGACTTGGAAAGGATGAATCTAGAGGGACTAGGGTGGCATGACATTTAAGAATTGCTAGTAAAGCAATATATTTTTCTGGTGCAGAATCAACAATTAATCCAATACTAGTTTCTGGCTTTACTCCTTTTAACAATAAATAGTTAGCTAATTTATTTGCTTGACGTTCAACATCGTAATAGCTATATTTAGAATCATCAGCTTCTACTGCTATATTTCCAGGGAAATTATCGCAACTTTGTTCAAAAAAATGATGTAATCTATCATTTTTTTTTAAGATGTCTTGTTTTCGGTTTTGCCGATTTTTTGTCTCAGCTTTTTTAGGGTCTTTTTTGATATTGATAGCTTCACTCGGTTGGATCTTAATTTCCTCTGATTTTGGCTCAGACACTAGTTCAATTCCTCCTTGCTGAAATATTGGTGACACCGTTAGCAGTCGGTGGTAGTTTCTGCCAACTGGTGCAGGTAGGAGAAATAAGGTTTTTCAGAGTCTTTGAGACTCTCTAATTTGCAATTCTTTCAACGAATTTACTGAGTTTCATATCAATCAAATCCGGTTGAACAACCACACTTTAAAAAGCCACAAATACTGTCGTTACCGGATTATCCCCTCATAACAATATTATTATCTCAGAGAATTGTTTACCGAAAAATTACTGATTTTTTCCGTGGAAATTACTAGTAAATCCTACTGAGCTTTTCCGTATAAACACTTATTTCCGTGAAAATTGCTAATAAAATTAATACCTTCGCCAAATCAGATCCATAAAAACTGGTAATTAGTCAGTCATGATGGTTTGTCAAGGGGTAACACAAATTTCTTCTTAGGGATTAGGGATTAGGGATTAGGGATATGGCAGTCCTCATATTAGAACTCTTGCAAAAGTTTTTTATGGTATGATAAGGGGTTATTTTTATTTAAATTTCTGAGGATTAAAATAATGGAAATTGAGAGATTTTTTGAGTGAGTAAAAAGAGCGCGCCCAGCTTCGCTGGCAGGCTTCGCCTGATCGCGCTATCAAAAAATTTGGCAGCATAAATTGTTTCAGACAATTAAATAATGACTGAAATTTTGAACATTAATTTAGTTTTTAATCGAGACTTATTCAGCCAATTCGTAGTTATAAATCCCGGCAATTAAATTGCTTCTTAAACCAAATCTTCGGTGACGATTGCGATAGGGATAAGATAAGATTTTAAAAATTTTTAACCTCTCACCCGATTATAAAAAACTTTTGCAGAAGTTCTAATTAAGTTTTTTCGTCCATAGCGATCGCGCTAATTAAAAATTGCCCAACTTCTAATCATACCACGAAAGACTTTTGCAAGAGTTCTATTGTTAGTAATAGTGGTACGCTGACAATTCGAGGTTTGGGAGCAGGAGCAACAATAGATGGAAATTTATTTCCGAGTTAATGATGGCACTGCGGTACTTCATGCCTTGATGCACGCTGATGGCAATATTCAATATGCTAACTATCAATCAGAGTCGGATTTAGAACAGTTTATGACTGAGAATGGCATAGATAGTTCTATGTGGGACGATTGGTTTTAACGGGACTTTGACAATTTTTACCGCTCAAAAAGGGGTGAAAGCCTTGCCAGACGCCGAATTTACCTCGAAGAGGTAAATTCGCCTGAAACCCAGATATATTAAGGATTTAGCTATTTTGAGGTTAAACCATTG
>JASJDJ010000071.1 GCA_030065635.1 Xenococcaceae cyanobacterium MO_188.B32 | reverse complement strand
ATCATATAGAGCCAGGAAATTATTCCTTTCGACCCGATATATTCAATGCGTTTATCTACTTCCTTCCAATAATCAACGTTAATAATTTCATTGCTAAAATTTGTAAATGGCTCTCCTCCTTCGTTTCTAGTTCCAGCGTTTCCGTACGCTTGAAGGGTCATAACATTATATCCTTGAGCGGCTCGGACATCTACGTAGTCAAAAAATCTGGAACGATTGTTTTGTTTGCTTGTGTTTATGAAACCAGCCCACGCGGTTTCACCCCAAAAGAAAAATGGTTCTCCATTTTCGTATTGAAAGTGGTAGGGAGCTTCCTTCATTGGCACTATACTTCCTTTATTTGAGGACGAAGTAACTTGAAACTGACCTTTTTGACCGTCAAGTCCACTGTCGTTTGAAGTTACATTGAACGACCACAGTCCCTTCTCGTTTGGAGAAAATCGAAGACCGAAGGTTTTTCCGCCGTTCCAGAAAAGTGGGCTCGTTGCTCTTTTACCGCTTGGGCTTATGAGCTCTGCTTTGGCTTCAACACTCGTGTAGGGGTTTGACCCTCCTCCAGAAATTGAAAATAGCTTTTCAAAAATTCCAAATAAGGGAACTCCGTCCTCTCTAGTGATAAGTTTCTCGTAAGTCTCAATTGTTCTTGGATTTCTTGCAGAAATGTCTGTTTGAGCATACACGTTGCTGTCTAACACATAATAAAGAGCAGCAAACACCAAGAAGAAAGAAGTGTGGAAGAATCGAGAACGAGTCATATGAAGTCAGTTGAATTAGTTCTAATTAAATCGCTGTTGTTGGGTGATCGGTAGTAGGGGAACGAGAATGTACACCAAGCCCAATTTTATTATCTAATAATAGCGGCTCTACCGAACTTAAGATGTAACTTAACGGGCTCTAATCCTGCGAAACCATTGATCTATAAAGGATTTAGGCAGCGATCGCTGCCTAAAATACTCAAAATGCAATAGAAAAAGAGTAAAACACTTGCTGGATAAGACTTTTAGCTTCTAGTTTCTAACAGTTTTACATTTGAAGTTCGGTAGAGCCATAATAGCTAAAACTCATCCAATAAAAAATAATGAAAAATGAGCTGTTAATAATAAAACCAAATTTCGTTGAAGGATCAAGCAGAATAAACCATGAGTGAATCAGCAAAAAAGTTAACAAAACTAAGATTAAAATTGAGGGAAATAAGACTATAGAAATCCAAAACAATACATTCTCACTGAGTCTTGAACCCATCTTCCGCACGTCAAGTTGTCATATGCTCTGTAGTATAGTCTTGGGGATTTTGGCGAGCGCCAAAATCCGCTCGAATATCAATTTTTGGGGTTTTGGCGTACGCCAAAAACTAATTTTTGGGGTTTTTACGATCGCCAACTGGGTAAAAGGCGATCGCCAAATGACCCCTCAAAGCCGGATATGAGTGTGCCTGTTGGAGTGCTTTGATGGTGCAAGACTTGATTGAGAAGCGCTTTGGGGTTTGCTATCATCCTCACTATATCAGCACTCTGTTGAGGAATCTGGGATTTTCTTTTCAGAAAGCTCGTTTTGTTTGCGATCATCTCAACGAAGAAAAAAGAACAGAATGGATGGAGGAAAAATGGCCGGAAATTCTGCGCCAGGCCCAAGAGAAAAAAGCCCGCATTCTGTTTGGGGATGAAGCCAGTTTTGCACAGTGGGGGTCGTTAAGTTACACTTGGGCACTCAAAGGTCAACAACCGACTATCAAGACCAGTGGCAAACGCAAAGCTTACAAGGTGTTTGGTTTGATTGACTATCGTTCGGGCCGCTTTTTCTACAAGGCTCATACAGGTCGCTTCAATTCCCAAAGCTACCAAGAATTCTTGAGTGAAGTTCTCTCACAGACAGGAGAACAACACTTGATTATCATTCAAGATGGAGCTAGATATCATACCAGCCGGGCCATGGACAACTTTTTTGAGCAACACTCACAGCGGCTAAGTATCTTTCAATTGCCTTCCTACTCTCCCGATTTTAATCCCATTGAATTCTTGTGGAAAAAGCTCAAACAGCGGAGTACTCATCTGCGTCACTTACCGGAATTTGCTGATTTGATTCAACAGGTAGACTCTGGACTCCTCTACTTTGCTCAGACTCCCGAGGAGATTACCTGTTTGATGGGCAAATACTGTAAATCCCTTGGAACCAAGGCAGCATAGCTACCCCCGAATCTTTATCTGTACGTCTATAGTAAGACTTTCACCTGCGACACGGCTGATTGCTCTATGCTAAATTACTCACTTATTACTCAATGCTTGTTGTACTCTAGCCTTGCCTACAGCAATTTTCGCTCGAGATTGTTGAAACAGCAACGTCTTTAAGAATTATGTCGTCTTTATAGATTACCTTTTCTACAAACTAAATCGAAAGAACAGTAGGTACAAGCTTTTTGTTCTATGTCTGGTGCAACGGGATAATAGCCTTGTTCTAAATAAGATTTAACTTTTTCGGCAAAAGCAGCTAACTCTTCTTTGTTTGGTTTGGCACGTTTAATAATTTTACGTTTAGTTAGAGAATAATAAACGGCAGTATCAATGGACTCATGGGGGAAAGATCGTTCGACTGCATCCATGTATAGAGGAAGTTGGATATCTATATTAGCTTTACCAGTATTATCTTTAACACCTGTGGGAGGAGTACTGCTAGTTTTATAATCGAGAATAACTAATCCATCAGTAGCGCGATCGATCCGGTCTACTTTTCCCTTTACTTGTAAACCGTGCCATTCCATCTCAAAAGGTTTTTCTCTGGCAATAATTTCGGTTGTTTGGGGTAAAAAACTGGGGGTAATCAGATTAAGCCACAAGTTTTCTAAATGTTCTTGTCGTTGTGCTTTCCAAGTTGATATTTGAGATAATTCTAAATTTTGTTCTGCTTGTAAAAAAGCTTTAGTTAATTGTTCGACGTTAAATTTTGCTAAGTCGGCAGTAGTTTTGATTTGGGCTAGAGATAATTCCAGACAGCGATGGTAAAGATTACCTTTAAGAGTAGTACTCAAATCCGTTTCCGCTTCGGGTAATTCTCTTAATTTTAGTAAACAAGAAGCAAACCATTTAAACGGACATTGCCCCAACTGAGTTAGTTGAGAAGCACTAAAAACCCTCGTCCCAGGATCTATAGGTATACCCACAACCCCATCATATTCATCCGCAGGCCGATCGCTTTCTCGTTGTTTTTCTACTTGCCAAGCTTTTACTGTATGTTGAATAACTGGATCGTCAAACTGATTCTCTTGTTGTAGATATACTTGACGGGCTTCTTCTCTACTAGCTAGAGGTAGATCGGGTAGAGGATCTGGTTTTAGTTGTAAGCGGAGGACACGACGGGCGAGGCTTCCTCGCCCGCGTGAGATGTCCGTATCGAGATAAGGACTAGGTAAGACTGTATCTCTACCTATTAATTGAGGATAAGAAAAAACAATTTTTTTGGTAGGTACTCCCAGTAAATGATAGAAAGTTAATGCTTCTGTTTGGGCTATGGTTACAGCAGTTTCTATGGGAAATCCTTGTTTGGCCAATTGCTTGCGATCGAAAAAATCAAGAACGGGATCGTTAGTAATAGGAGTAGGGAAAATTCCTTCGGCTGTACCTAACACAAAAACATACTGATAACTCGCACCAAATAGAGATGAAGGGTTATGAAGTTCTACACCTCCCCTTTCTGGTTGAATAGGTATACTAAAAAGAGCCAAGGTTTGCTTAACTTCTTGTAGAAAAGCCTGTTTACTTATCTGTTCGCCTTGGGGCTGAGAAAGTTGAACTAAAACATCTTGTAGCAAATAGAAAGCCACAATTTCCCTTGCCCACTTTTTCCCTCGTTGTTTTACTTGAAAAGTTTCTAAAATATCTTGTAGAGATTGTAACCAGCGATCGCGACTATCTTTTGCTGGTAAATCTAATATAGATAAGTCTACTCCTAATTCCAACCATTCTGATAGATTTTGTGGATGTTTGACTCTAGCTTGTATCCATATATCCTGAGATATCGATCCTGCGAGGGGATGACTAAGTAACTTGGCGGTGGACTCAAACGGAAAATTAGTTTCAATAACTTCCAACAACAGTTTTAGCCAAGCACCTAAACGGGTTTGCTCTAAAGGAATCTCATATAATGCTCGTAGAGGTAAATGATATTCCCAGGCAACATCTAAAAGAGTCGAACCATACAACTGTTCATCTTTAGCTACTAGAACAATATCTTTGGCTGCAATACCCTGAGTTAATAAAGCTTTGACTTGAGTTAATACTCCCCGTACCTCAGCTTCTAAATTGGGGTAAACATTAAGAATAGTGCTTTGCCCTTTTTTTACACTACAATCCCTCGTTAGAAAAGATTGTTGTAATTGTTCTCCTAAAACAAAAGGGTTTTCTTGCAGTTCTTCATACGGAGTTGCCTCCATCAAGGTAAGATTACTTTTTTCTCTTGCTTTTTTAGGTATCTCCGTGTCTATTTGACTAGGTTCTATATTGGAATCAAACTTAGTATCAACTCTCCATCCTCTTGCTTGTAAATAAGCAATCTTGTCGCGATTTCCAGTAAACAAATCCCCTTCGCCACAGGGCAATACCATCATACTGTTATTGTCTGCGATCGCATTGATAAAAGCAATTCGATCTTCTCCAGGAGTAAAATAACCGTAAAATAAATAAGAATTTGTATTCGTTGCAATCTGACTACCCTGCCAAAACAATTGCGCTGGTGCGATCGCTTTTCTCTGTCTCAGTTTTTGTCGATATAGAAGGGCTAATGTAGCTAACTTTTGTACTCTTACCGAAGGATATTGCTGTAGTGCCTTAAAGTCTACTCCGCTATGAAACAAGCTATTCAAAGTAGGCGTAACTAAACTAGCTATTCCTTCAATATCTCTATTCCCATGAGTTTCTCTAATTGCTTCGCGTAAAATACGATGTGCCATCAAAGAAGAAGCAATTACCCAACCTTGTTTACGTACTACCCCCTCAGCTAAACTTGACAAACTGTAGTGAGGAACATTTAAACTTCTGGCGATCGCTTTTGTTGGCGTAATAACTTGAAGATGATTTGGTACAGAAAAGTTTCGTGGTAAATCAACTAACAGCACTCTGGACATTAACAATTACCGAACAAGAGAAAATATGCACAATCATAGATAGCATTTTTGTGCTAAGTCAATTAATTAATGATATTTTTCTAACTATTTCTCTTCACTGGGATACCAACCTGCGGGAATAACTTCAAAATTCCACAGATCCTTAAAAACATACATTCGGCTGATTATTTCTGGGGGAGAAAGTAAACCTTTATTCGCTGCTTGCCAATCTTTTCTTTCTATCGTCCCCATTATCAAATAGTTATTCTCAATAATTTCAGGATTAGGTTGGTTTAATCCAGCAGCTATAAAAGATTCTATTTCCTGCTTTTTAACAATAATGAGATCGCAGTTAGTACAATATTTACACTTCTTATTGAGGAAAAAAAGCTGTTGTGGCTCAATATGAATAACTAAAGGAAATTTGCGAATTTTTGTTTTTGTATCACATTTAGGACATTTGGTAAAAGCACAATCTATATAGGGATTCAGAAAAAACTTGTGCTTTTTTTTAGGACTCGATTTTTTTCTAGCCATCTACTCGATCTAATCACTAATATTTAAATTACTCCCACTGGAGGCCACGTACTGACAATAAAAATAATTACTGCCAATGCTGCTAAAAAAGCTTCAATAATGTTACCAATAATTGAAGCAACAACAATACTCAAACTTACTTTAAATGCTTGTGTAATTCTTTCTTTTGATTCTAAATGACTACAATAAAGATATTCTCCCAAAAAAGCTCCCATAATTGCCCCGAAGAGAATACCAATCAAAGGCCCTCCGATAGGTAAAGCTGGCAATAAACCTAGAAATCCTAATGCCATACCAGCGATCGCTCCATAGGTACTCCATTTGCTAGCACCAGCTTGTTGCACTCCCCAATAAAGAGCTAAATACTCTATTCCTGCACTCAAAATTAGCACAATAAAAATAAAAATTAGAGGCAAACCAACCCCAGTAAATCCAGTAGCAATACTCCAGATTAAAATTGAGGCAAGGATAATACTACTACCAGGAAGTCCTGGTATCATTGCACCGATAACACCGATAAACATAAAAGTAAGTACTATCCAATACAGAATGGTTATATTCATAAAAACCCTGAAAAAGTTGTTAGTTGTTAGTTGTTAGTTGTTAGTTGTAAAATTTTTATCTTAATTAAAATTTATTGGGCTTATACCACAATTTTAAAGACGAGGAGATACTATCTCATCGAATCTTTCTACACCTTCTTCGAGTTCGGCAGGAATTCCTCTGGGATAATTTTTGGCAATTATCTGTTTTAATATGGCGATGCGGTTTTTCGGATTAGGATGGGTACTAAAAAATTCTGGTAGTTGTGAACCCGAACGAGCAGAAGCTAAAATATTCATGACTTCTACTAGACCAATAGGATTATAGCCAGCTTCAACCATAAAGCGAAAACCAAGGCGATCGCTTTCTAATTCATCATCTCTGCTATATTTGAGAGTAAGTATTTCGTTAACTGCCTGAGCTAAAATTGCTGCCTGTCTGCCATTTTTAGGTCGATCGCTAGTAGCCAGACCAACTACATTAACTAAGGCTATCCCCAATTGCTGCTTGGCAAGATGTTCTGCTGCATGTCTAGCAACTACATGACCAATTTGATGACTTAAAATTCCTGCTAACTGTGCTTCCGAATTAAGACGACTAAGAAGGGCAGTAGTAATAAATATTTGACCTCCTGGCAAAGCAAAAGCATTAATAGTAATGTTATCTCTGAGCAAATGAAATTTAAAAGGATAAGGAGACTTAGATGCTGAAGAGTTGTCGATCAAGTTCTCTCCTACTCGAGCTACATAGGCTTGTAAACTACGATTAGGATATAAGCCTCCATGTTGTCTGAATATTTGTTCGATAGATTGAATACCCAGAACTACTTCTTGACGAGGTGAGATTTGTATCCTTTGCTTTTCTCCTGTAACTACATTTTCACTAACATTTCCCCAATAATTTAACAGAGCAAAAATAGTGAATAATAAACCTATACCTAAACGAATAAATAATCTGCTCATTAATTATGATTATTACCCCCTTTAAATTTGTGAAAGGATACTACCATAAGAATAGCTAGTCAATTGGCAAATAGTATTTTGCTTGATTTGGTATTAGCCATCTAAGAAACTGCGTTTATAATTTTTATTAATGTATCTAGCTAAGATTAAGCTATTTTAACCTTATTAAATATGGTCAACAAATTTGTCCTGGCTTGGTATTACACTTGTTTAATATTTGTTTCTATCTCGACCATAGGACTAAAAACACTTCCAGCTAAAGCACAATTGAAACTATATAGTCCCGTGCCTTTATCTTCAGAACAAGAGATTACTGATAATCTTTCTGAAGAAGATATTCCTACAGGAGAAGGTGGTTTTGCCAGAGACTATTACATCGATTTAAGAAAGGGAGATCAAGTAGCGGTCGATTTAGTTTCTGATGATTTTGATACCATGGTCATGTTGATCGGGGCAGATGGCACAAAAGTTGGTGAAAATGATGATGGGACTGATGGTTCGACTAATTCCCTTCTCTTTACAAGAATTGAAGAAAATGGTAGATATATCGTTCGCGTTCGTGCTTTTGGTGAAACTAGTGGTGGGAAGTTTAGACTCAAAGTAAGTCGCCTAAAAGCAATCAAGAAATAGTCAATCTTCATTCGGGCAGAGGGGCTTCAGGGGCTTCAGGGGCTTCAGGTGAGTAGGAGAATTTACCCGATAACTAGTAACTGGTAACCGATCGCTAATAACTAATATATGCCAGCTTATTTATTTTGGGGAGAAGATGATTTTGCTATTGCTCGAGCAGTAAAAAAGCTCCAAGAAAAAATTCTCGATCCTAATTGGTTGCAGTTTAATTACCATCAACTACCAGGCGATCGACCAGAAAGTATTCAAGAAGGACTCAATCAAACTATGACTCCCGTGTTTGGCATGGGAGAGCGTTTAGTCTGGTTGAAAGATACCAATATTTTTCAGCAATGTCCTCTAGATTTGCTGACAGAATTAGAACGGACTTTACCAGTAATTCCCGCTACTTCTCATTTATTATTTACTTCTCCCAAAAAACCAGACCGTCGGCTCAAATCTACTAAGTTAGCCAAGCAATTTATTATCGAAAAAGAATTTAGTTTAATTCCACCTTGGCAAACAGAACAACTACAGAATAGAGTTCGTCAAGTTGCTAGAGAACTAGGACTTCATATTACTCCTCAAGCAATAGAATTATTAGCAGAATCTGTGGGAAATAACACCAGACAATTGTGGAATGAATTAGAAAAATTAAGTATTTATAGTCATCAAACTTTAGACCACCATCTAGTTGCTAGTTTAGTAGTTTGTAACACTCAAAATAGTCTCCAATTAGCTGCTGCTCTGAGGGATGGAGATGGAGAAAGAGCATTAGCTTTAGTTACCGATTTGATTAATCGTAATGAACCACCTTTAAAAATAGTTGCTACTTTAATAGGTCAGTTTCGTACTTGGACAATGGTTAAATTAATGGAAGAAACAGGAGAGAAAGAGCGAAAAGCGATCGCCCAAGTAGCTGAGGTGGGTAATCCTTATCGTATCGATCATCTACGTCGAGAATTAAAATTTCTCAGTAGCGATCGACTTTTAGCTAGTTTGCCTATTTTACTAGAACTAGAATACAGTCTCAAAAAAGGTGCCGAACCTATTTCTACTCTACAAACCAAAATTCTAGAAATTTGTCAGTTATTTTGATAAACTTCCCCATCTCCCCTATCTCCCCCATCTTCCCTACACTTCTAAAGAAGATGACTCTCCCATCCCTAGTAAAAAAATTTTGAGAGAACCCTCAGGCTTGGGCAAAATAGCTACATGAGTAGCAATACTAAAAGGATTAACTTGGCGAGCAGATAAAGGTAAGGAACGAATGTTATCTTTGGGCAGTTCTATTAAAGCGGGAGACTTATCTATGGGAATTCCACAAAGTTCTCCCTGGCGAGTTTGACTCAGGATTAAAAAGCGTTTTTGTATGTGCTGAGTAGCCGAATTCTGGGGAGATAATTTCTGGGCAAGATTGACAACAGTTACTGTTTGTCCTTCAAAATCTGCTATTCCTAAACTACTATCTTTATTCTCAGTAATTGGAGGGCAATTGATGACCTTGAAAATAACACTAATTGGCAAAGCGAAAAAATGATTTGCCATCTCAAACACCAGCACTTTGAGTAAATTAACCTCAGAAGTAATGTGAGAGAGTCGTTGCGGTGGAAAATGGGAGTTGGGCATGATTGAAAAGACAGGGGAGATAAGGGATATAAGGGAGATGGGGGAGACTTTCAGGGGTATGATTTTAAGATTTAACGGTTGAGATGGGCAGAGGAGGCAGAGGGAGCGGAGGAAGCAGAGGGGGAAAAGCCAATTCTTTCGTTTTTAGTGTAGTCAAGATTGTCGACTTTATTAAAAACATACACTTGAGAGGATGGGGGAGATGGGGGAGAAATAAATTGACAATTTGTTTTTCTAGAAAGTCTAAGAAACGGAGCTATTGGTTATTGGTTGAGAAATTAAGTCGGATAGTAAACTGAGCAATTCCTGCTTGGAGAAAGGTTTGGTCAAATACGCTCTAGCTCCTAATTCAAAAGACATTTGGCGGTGCTTATGACCACTACGAGAAGTTAGCATAATCACATCTACTTGAGATAAGGTAGAATCTTGGCGATAGGTATACAAAAACTCAAATCCATTCATTCCGGGCATCTCAATGTCACAGATTATGAGTTTAATTTCTGGATGCTGCCGTAATTGATTCAGTGCTTCTTCCCCATCTCCTGCTTGTAGTACATAGCAACCAGCTTTTTCTAAAATCAAAACTAAAAGTTTTCTTTGAGTAGGGGAATCATCGACAATCAAAATTGACTGACCTTGTAGTGCTAAAGTTGATTTTAAGCTATCGGAAGGATTGAGTAATCGATCGCTTGAATTCGAGCTACTGGGTAAGATCGACTGTTCTATTTCAGCAGACAAGCTTAACCGAGAAGATGGAACGGCAATGGGTTTGGGCAATATCTTAGCTTGTCTGGAAGAGTCGAAGATACTCCATGTCTGACTAACTAATTCCAAAGGATCTAATGCCATAACCAAACGACCATCACCGAGAACGCTATAGCCCTGAATGTAGCTTGGTAAAGTAGGTTTTTTACTCAAAGATTTAATTGCTAATTCCTGCTTAGTCAAAATTTGCTCTACTTCTAGACACAAGAGTTGGTCTTGCTGCCATAGCATTAGTAGAGTAGATTCTTGTTGAAGATAGGTAGGTATTGAAGTATGGAAGATATCAGTAGGAAAGCTGTAAGCTAACAAACTCGCAAGGGTTTTAATGGGTACCTGTTGTTTGTCTTTTCCCTCTCCCCACAGCAAAAACTTCTGAGGAGGATGTCCTGTAATGATAGTTTGGGAACCGATCTGAGCGGGTTCGGGTTGAAACACTCGCTCGATCGACTCTGCTAGTAAAGCATACACAAGACCGTTAGACTGACAAACTAGCATCTCTGCCGTGGTTAAGACTAAAGGAAGATTTAATGAGAATACAGTTCCTTCTCCTGTTATGGAACGAACTGTGACAGAGCCTTTAAGTTTCTCGATTTGACTGCGAACGGCATCTAGCCCTACTCCCCGACCAGACAACTCCGTAATCTTTTCTGCTGTAGAGAAACCAGGCTCGAAGAGAAGCTCTGCTAGTTCGCTCTCCGAAGCTATTTCTGCCTGATGAGGGTCGAGTAATTGTTGTTCGATCGCTTGTTGACGAATTCGTTCCCAGTTCAGTCCCCGACCGTCATCTGCCACTTCAATTGTAGTGCGGTTGCCTTGATGGTACGCTTGAATTCTAATTTTGCCATTTTCTGATTTGCCTTGTTGACGGCGTACTTCGGGAGACTCAATCCCATGGGCGATCGCATTACGCAGTAAATGAAGTAAAGGATCGAACAGCTTTTCTGAAATACTCTTATCGATTAAAACTTTCGTACCACTCAGTTCTAACTCGACAGGTTTTTGATAGATCTTCATAAACTGTTTGATAATGGGGGGAAATCTATTTAACAGTAGTTTTAAGGGAAGCATCCGAGCTTGGAGCAAATTCTCCTGGGCATCGGTCAGGAGTTTCTTTTGCTTGTCGAGCATTAGCTGGGATTCCCCAACAGAAAATTTAACTGCTTCTATATTTTCCTGCAACTGCACCATCGTCTCCATTACCGATTGAATTAAACGGTGCATCTCACCATAAGCATCCATTTCTAGAGCATCAAATCTTTCTTTTTGAAAAGAGCGAGTCAACGAAACAATACCTGTTCGCTCGGCTGGAAACAGAGATGATTTACCGATTTGAGCCGAAAAATACTTATTTGACCAATCTCTTATCTGACTTAAGCTTTGCTGACAACTGTGCAACTGCTCCAGTGTTTTCTGAATATTTTCCCGAGACTGGTTAGTTTGCTCTGTCTGCTGGTTTTGATTGATTAGTAATTCACCAAATGCATAGTTAAGTCGTTCGAGTTGCACTAAATCTACTCGGACATCTTTGTCTGATGATTGAGATGAATAAGTTGATTTTGGTGGTGTTGTCTTCTGCTCTCGCCCGAAGCGGTTGGTAAAATCTGAGCTTTTGGGTTGTTTATACTCTTGTCGGTCTAATCCTATTCCTTGTAAAATTTGCCCTATAGCATCTCCTGAATTCGCTCGATGACTAAAAGCCTTATCCCGATCTTGCTGCTCTAAAGAAGGAATATTATTATGTAATTGTTCGTAATTTTGCTCCAATTGTACTTCTGGCTCTAGAGTTACTTCTGTCTCTTCAGCTTCTGTTTCGGGAGATAAATCTATTTGAGTTGTTTTAATTAGCTTATCTAAATTGAGAGGAGAAGAAGATTGTTCTTGTTTTGCTAGTTTCCGTAAAGCTATTGACGGTTCACCACCACGGGAGCGATCGCCAGCAAGAACGGCAACTCTTGCCTTTTGGAAGTCTTCTAAAGCCAGTTTGGCAATTTGGATAGCTTGATGCGGATGTTGCTCTAGGGCAGTTAAAACTGTTTGGGCAAGTTCTTTCATGCCAGGAAGGTTATAGGACTCCGCTATGCCGATAAAAAACTCCGCTTCTGAACTTAAGGTGACAGCGATTTCCTCCGCATTCTCTGTTGCCAAGGCAGCTGCTAATTGTTGTAACTCTTGCTGCATACTTTCAGCAAATATAGAGCCAATGACATCAAATCCCAACTCATCAGAATTAGGAAGAGGAGCTTCGCGAGCGAAAAAGTCCCCTAGTTTAGTTTGTAGTCTGGCAAAAACCACAGCTACTCGGTTTAAAATCTCAGTTTCTGCTAGAGAAATGTCAGTTATCATTTGCTCTATATTTTCTGGCGAGAATTGAGATGAGCGGTCTATTTCTACTCTCACAGATTCCCGCAGACATTCATAACACTCCCAGAGTAATGCGGATAGCTCTTTGTCCCACTCTAGATCGGGACTACACAAAGCTTTAAAAACATCTTCTAAATGGTGGGCTACGGTGCGAATAGTTTCTCGTCCTGCACTGGCAGCAGAACCCTTAAGAGTATGAGCATTACGCATCAAGTTATGAATTTTGTCGATGTCAGGTTCTTCCAGCCAACTCAACAGGTCTTGTTCGATCGCTGGCAGCAGAGAAGAAACTTCTATCAGAAAACACTGATAAACTTGGTTTTGGATATCTAGATCTTTGGTCATCTTCCTTTCTTGTGGGACTAAATTATGTTTTATATAAACTCTCAAGATTAATCAGAGATGAGTAAGCTGAAAAAAAGGTGAAAGGCAAAAGGACAAAGTTTAGACAAAGCGATCTCTGAGTTTATAGTTCGTAGTTGCAATTATGCTTACTCAAACTAATCAATTTTGAATTTACTAATACTGGTCTGTAACTGTTCGGAGGTAACGAGCAATTCCTCAAATAAAGAAGCAATCTTGACCGAAGTTTCGGAAGTTTGATTAGCTATATCAGCCACATCTGTCATGGCTTTGGTCATCAACTGTGACTGTTTAGTTTGGGTCGAAGTCGAAACGGTAATCTGTTGGACTCGATCGCTAATCTGCTTGGTTGCTGACTTAATTTCATCGAGACTATGGCGAGTTTTATTGACTAATTCTGTTCCTTTAACAACCCGCATAATTCCTAATTCCATCGCCTCGGTAACCGATTGAGTCTCGGTGCGGATTTCTTCTACCAAACGCTCAATTTCTGTACCCGCATTGGCAGACTGATAGGCTAGAGTTCTGATTTCATCGGCTACTACAGCAAAGCCTCGTCCATATTCACCAGCGCGAGTTGCTTCAATGGCAGCGTTAATTGCTAATAGATTAGTCTGATTGGCAAAGTTATCAATTAGGTTAACAACTTTGACAATTTTTTGGGATGATTCCCCGAGAATTTTCAGTTTTTTAGCTGTTTCTGCCACGGTTTCTCTAATTTCGGCAATACCTGCTACGGTTTCTTCCATAACTGAGTCTCCGGCTCGAACAGTTTGATTAGCTTCTAGTACTGCTCGGTCTACCTGCTGGGCATTAATCGATACTTCTGCGATCAGCTCTACCATTTGCTGTAGCTTCTTCAAGGCTTGGGTTAAATCTTGGGACTGTTGTTGGGCTTGGTTAGATAGCTGACTAACAGCAATGGTACTGTTACTACAAGTTTGACCTACTTTTTCTGCCGAAGATTTTACTTGTCTGACTAGTTCGCGCAAAGTTTGCAGAGTGGTATTGTAACCATCGGCGATCGTACCTACTTCGTCTTCCCAAAGGGGAGCTTGGACAGTCAAATCTCCTTGTAAAGAGGGTTCGACGGCTCTGAGTAAGCTTAATGCTTCCCGTTGCAATCTTTCTTTGTCCGTTTTCTCTCGCTCTGCTGCTTCGGTCAATTTCTGCCTCTGGCTGGCAAGTTCTTGTATATCTTCCATCCGCTGAATCACCACCCCAATCTGGGAAGCTACTTGGGTTAATAGTCTTAGTTCGCTGTCTTCCCAAGAGCGAGGTTCTGCATTGTGATAGGCTGCTAGCAGTCCCCATAATTGTTCTCCATTAAAAATGGGGGCAAGCATATAAGCTTTTGCCTCGAATTGTTCTAATAGTTGGATGTGGCAATCTTGGTATCCTTGGGTGTAAATGTTATCTACCCGTAGAGATTCTTTTTGGGCATAGCGTCCGCCCTGATTTTCTTGGAGATAGGTATCTGCCGTTCTCTGTAAAGGTGTACCCACCAGTGGAGTCCAATCTTTGCCTACGTCTTCGACAATAAAGTCACCGCTCCAGTCTGGGTTAAATTGATAAATCGCTACTCGGTCTGTATCGAACAATTTCCGAGTCTCTGTTGTGGCTAGACGTAAAATAGGCTGGAGAGAGGAGCTATCTTGAAGTTGGGCTGGTGATTGCTGTCCCAGTTGATAAATTATTTTGGCAGCAGCTACACTCCGTTCCGCTAGCCGGGAAATTTGTTCCGATTGCTGATGGAGTTCTTTAACATAGTTCACTTGTTGCAGAGCTACCCCTAGTTGAGTCGCTACGAGAACCAACAAATTGATTTCTCCTTCTTCCCAATGATGCGGGCCTGTATTTTGAAAAGCAGCTAGCAATCCCCACAATTTTTCTCCCACAAATACAGGGACGAGCGTATAGGCTCTGGCTTGGTATTCTTCTAACACTTCCAGGTAACAGGGGGAAAAGCCAGCTTTGTAAATATCATCTCTGACCATCAACTGACGATCGCGGAAACTGCCTCCTTGGTTTTCTTGCAAATAGGTATCGGAAAACGCTGATGCATTGTTTGCCATACCCTGGATTCCCTGGCAATCACTCACACTTTCTTTCAGAGTAGGCAGTTTTTCCTGTTGTTCCATTAAACTAACCCAACCGCTACCTACTGATTCGGCGACAAAACTACCGCTCCAATCTGGGTTAAACTTGTAAATGGCAACGCGGTCGCAATTTAAGAGGGAGCGCAATTCTTTAGTTGTCGTCCTCATAGTAGTTTCGAGGTCGAGAGTTTGCCGAATCCGTTTGATAATGTTAACGCTGGCTTTTTCCCGCTCGGCAACTTTAGTTAGTCGATCGTTTTTAGCTTGCACCTGAGCAAAGGCTTCTTTCTGAATCAGAGCGACCCCAATTTGAGCAGCTACTCGCCGAAGCAATTGAACTTCCGACTCCGACCAGTGGCGGGTACTAGTATTTTGGAAGGCCGACAATAAACCCCATAATTCCTGACCCTTAAAAATTGCTACCACAGCACAGGATTTTACCCCGTAGAGTTCCAATGCCTCGACATGACAGTCGGTCAAATCTGCCTTGTAAATATCATCGCAAACTAAGACTTTATCTTCGCGGAACATTCCTCCTTGATGTTCTTGTAGATAGGGGTCTTCCCAACCACTACCTACTAATTTAGGAAATCCAGGTAGTTCTGCTTCAGCAACAAAATCCCCAAAATAGTCTTCGCGAAACTTATAGATAGTTACTCGCTCTACCTTTATTAGTTTACGAACTTCTTGAGTCGCTACCCGAAATATTGTATCGAGGTTAAAAGACGGTTGACGAATTTTATCAAGTACCCTAGCCAGAGCTTTCTGGGTGTTTAGCTCTCCTTGGAGTTCGACTTTTACTTCAGCGATTTGTAACTGTACCGCTAATTCCGCACTTACCTGCTCTAGCAAACGAATTTCTGACTCTTGCCACTGTCTAGTCCTCAAACACTGCTGAGTGACCAGTAAACCCCAAACCTTACCAGATAACAGAATGGGTATGGCCAAACTAGCTTTAACCTGAAAGCGTTCCATCAATTGCAATTGATAGGGAGATAATTCTCCCTGCTCCACATCGGCGATCGCTACTACTTTGACTTGTTGATAATGATTGGCGTTAGCTAGTCCAAAGCAGAGGGGAGCAATTTTCTCTCCTATAGCTGGGGTAAAACCTTCTTGCAGTGCCTCTGCTGCTACAATCCCTTTATTTTCGGTGTTAAAGGTATAGACTAACACCCGTTCGACATCCAAAAGTTGACTGAGTAGGGTTACTGCCTGGTTGAGTAGAGTCTCTGTATCCTCGGCTAGACGTAGTTGTTCGGCGATCGCCGAGCTCTTTTGTTGCTCGATGTTTTCCTGCCGCTCGACTTCATTGGTTAGGTTGACAATCTCTGTTAGACGGTCGCGAAACTGATGAGAATCCTGAGAGTCGTTCTGCTCTAAATCTTTAACTAAAGAGCGTAAAGCATCCTTAATCTGCTGAGTCAGATAACTCTTGGAGCTAGCACCATTGCTAAAGGTAGAGTTACTAGAATTAATATTAGCATTAGGGGAATTAAATAGGGTCGTCATCAATCAATATTTCCCAATATATATAATTATGGATAATTATGGTTTAATTACAAAATTTTTCTATCTAAGTTCCAGGGCTTTCTCGATAATGGTATCTACATTCAAGAGAGCTAAAGTATTTCCCCCCGAATCGACAAAATAGCCCTCGAAAAAAGTTAGTAATCTAGAAGGTAACGTTTGGGCAGGAAAAGGCTGTAAATTGGTCGAATTATAAACTTCGATCGAACTAACTCGCTCGACTAATAGTCCGATCGCTTGCTCTTCAGCTTGAACTAGTATCGCCATATAGACTTCAGGAACCAGCTCTCGCTGAGACAGATGAGTGGCTCCAATTAAATAGAGTAAGTCTACTATCCACACAGCTTCTCCCCTTCTGTTGACAATTCCCAATAAATACTCGGGTACTTCAGGAATCGGCAAAATTTCCTGGGGACGGACTTTAATTACTTCAACTAGTCGGTCTAGAGATAATAAACCTGTAGTTTCATCACCTAAAGGAAATCGTAAAAATCTTGCTGCTTCATCTTCCCACATTACTTGTGAGTCAATCTGCTCGGATTTAACCAACTTCGCAAAAGGTTCTACTTGGCTCATTAATAGTTATCTCCTTAAATAAATTGACGGATCGTGTCGATTAACTTATCTCTATCTACAGGTTTGGTTATGTAAGCATCTGCCCCTCCCATTTTTCCCCATTGCTTATCTACTTCGGTATTTTTAGTAGAGCAAAGCACGATAGGAATACTTTTGGTTTGAGGAGCGGATTTTAGTTGACGGCAGAGCTGAAACCCGCTTTGCCCTGGTAATATTACATCTAAAACGATTAAATCTGGCTTCTGCTGCTGTAGCTTAGCCTGAGCATCTTCTCCACTCCTTGCTTGTATTACTAAAAGACCCTCTTTTTCTAGATAGAGTGTCAACAGTTCCATATCCGTAATACTGTCTTCTACAATCATCACTTTATTCATGGCTATTTCTTTCTATATCTTGAATATGTTGCCCACCCAGAATCTTCTAGTTAGCAGGTCTCAATTTTATTACAAGTTTATTGATAAAATGAGAAATAAACTGTAATTGAAAGACAAAAAAATAGCTCTTGAATTACTCTTCTATAATCAATGTTTTCTGATTCTCTAGTCACCGTTACACCGCCTTTTAACGACGGTGCCTGCGGTGACCGCATTCCGCGGTCAATACTCGCTAAGGTTTAATCAGTGCATACTTATATAAAATTGATAGTACTCGCTTTTGATTGACTGGTTTAGAGATAAAATCACTAGCCCCCACAATTTTAGTCCGTACTCGATCGATTAGTCCATCTTGACCTGTCAAAATCACGATGGGGATGTCTTTAGCTTTAGAAATTCGTCGAATTTGAGCGCAGAGTTCGTAGCCATTGACCACTGGCATGAGCAGATCGAGAAAAATTAAGTCTGGTTTAATTTTAAGAAGTTTGGGAATTGCTGTTACGGGGTCTTGTATCTCAAAAAAACGACAACCTTCGCTGGTAATAATTTGTTTCATTTGAGTACATACCGTTGGGCTATCATCGATACATACCACCAGGGGAATAGAAGCTTCAGGGGATTGGTATGCTGACAAATTACCACTCAACAATAGCCCAATTTGTCGACTTTTTTCTAGTGCATTTTTAGCATTATTCTCAGAATCATTCTCTCTTGTTTTCTGAACTTCTACGAAGCTCATCATCCCCGAATTAACATATTGAACAAAAAATAAGGTCAAACTTGGCAGTGGTTGCTTTAGTTCTAAAGCTAGACTACGTAGAGTCCGCTTGCCATCTACGAGCTTAGTCAATATTCGATATTCATCTCTTGAGTTGGCTAAGTTTTGCTGTAACCGTTCGGGTTGTTGAATAATAGGAACTAAGTTAGGAGAGTAAGGGGTTAATTGTCTCTGTTGCCATAATTCCCACTGTTGCGTTGCTTCTGTTAAAGTCTGGTCTATTCGAGCAAGATTGAAGGCAGTTTTAGGATAATCTCTATCATCATAATTAAAAGAAAGCTGAAGGTTTGGTTGCTTATCTTCTAATCGATCCTGATATTGTAAGATGTCAAATAAAACTTCACTTAAAGCGTCTTGAACTACAGATATTATCTGAGAACGCTTCCTCATGTCTTGTTTTAAGATGTTAGAAAGGATAAGATATCCGTCGAATGGAGCTGTTGCCAGATTGATTTCCTTCCATTGACTAATTTCAGGGCAGTAGTGATTCAAAAGTCTCTGCCAACGTTCTAAGGGACATACTCCTCCTCCTGCCCAAATTAAACGCCCCAAATAAAAATACAGACTCCACTTTACTTCTTTTGAAGCCTCAATATCGAGCCTGCCTCTAAAAAGTCGTGATTGAAGCTGGTGTAGCTGAGAAGCTAGACCAAACGAATTTTTTTGTTCCAACATCTGCTAACCAAGCCAACAATTAAGATTTTTTATGAGTATGATAGTTATTTTCAACATATTGAAATTTCAATAAAATTGCAAATTTAGCTACTTTTTTAAGTTCCACAAAAATTAGTACTTCTCAATTCAGAAGAACGGATATTCTTGTATTCTTAGTTCACTGACTTGCTCTTAAAACTAGAAGAAACTCTATCATTAAGTATTTATCAATGTCCGTACGTATTTTTAAGGAGTTTTTTTGCTCCTCTACTACCACCCTCGATTTACGTGATTAGTTTAGGTGTTGGTACTCACGACTTCCAACTGTGGTAGCTCGACTTTCAAATATTATACAACGGCTGAAACCTTTGCCAAATAAAGATTTTATGTCTAAACTGTGTCTAAAATTGTGTCTAAAATGTATACGAAATTAAGCCGTTTAAAATTTAGCTTTTAGCTTTGATCTATCAAATCCGGTTGAACAACCTCTGTCAATGTTCCTGACCCCGTACCTTTTGGTCGAGGAATCGGAATAGATATCGGACTGGAATCGTTTTTGGTGACTAGCGACAACTTCCGAGTCGAACCCGCTAAGTTTTTCCGAGAACTCCAAAGTAGGCTTAAAGTGCTGCAACGGAGAGCATCTCGCAAAAATAAACGGTCAAAAAACTGGGAGAAAGCACAGCTTAAAGTTGCTAGACTCCACCATCAAATTTCTAATACTCGCAAGAATTTTCACTTTCAAACTAGCCATCTTCTCTGCGATCGGGCGGACATGATTTTTGCTGAGGATATCAACTTTAAAATGACTGCCAGGGGTTTTCTTGGTAAAGAAATGCTCGACGGTGGATTTGGTCAGTTCCGTGACTTGTTGTCTTGGGTATGTTGGAAACGTGGCAAGTACTTTGCTCAAGTTGACCACAAGTACACCAGTCAAATTTGTCCAGAATGTGGCACTCATACGGGTAAGAAAGAACTCACTGAAAGAGTTCATGTCTGTGATGAATGTGGGTATAGTACAAGTCGCGATCATGCTAGTGGTCGAGTAATTCTTCAACGAGGTTTAAACAGTGTAGTACCGATGGACTGTCGGGAAAGGAAACTGTCTGGTAATGGCGTACTGTCGGGGGTCTTGTGCCTAGACAAGTGCCGATCCAGAAATGCCAATTCGCGAGAATTGGAAGCCTACGTCTGTACTCCGAAGGAGTCAGCGTAGGAGGATGTCACATGAAAAAAATGTATCTAAACTAAGCTTGGTAATAAAGCAAAAATTGGTTTAATATATTTCCACTTCATTCTTTGATTTAATTCTTCTTTAGTAAAGTATTCAGGCCAATGGCTTTCACTGAAATCTGGAGTAACACCTTCTAATTCTTTTAACCAGCTATCATCTCGTTCATAGCCATACTCGATTAGGTCTTGACTGATATCGCCGTGGTTTTGTATTTGTCCTGCTATTCTAGGAAGGTGGTTACGCCAATTACCAATACTGGTAGAACTTACAGGTCTTATTCCTTTGAGTGCATCGAGGGAATCACCATCGGGTTTGGCAATTTCATGATATTGGGTAAAAGGAGCGCGTTTAGTTAGAAAGGGCATTCTTTGCATTAAATCTGTTTGTACTCGATCGGCTTGGGTAACTAAATCTTCGTAGCGGACAGAAATAAATCGAGGATGATTTTGCAGTTTACGTCCATAGATAGTGTAGGTTTTCCAGTAACGCAGACTTGCCCAATAGCGTTCTGGATCTTTTCTATGCTTCGATACAACCATATCACGGGGGTCTCTGAGCATGTAAATTACATGAAGATTGGACATTAAACCGAGCATTGGCCCTACAACTAAAATATCTCGGGGACGTTTGGTTAAGAAGATCTTGGCTTTGCGAGTTGGTCGAGTATAAATACTACTTTCATGTTTGGGATATAAGTCTATTTCAAAACAGGCAGACATCATTTCTGCCATCAAGGTAGTACCAGTGCGAGGACCACAACCAACTATATGTATTCTGTGCATAGTAATTATTTGATATTTATAATTTTTGTAACTCCCATCAGGACAAATCGCCCTTCGCCTCTACTCCAGCAACTCCCAAACTTCTCCTAAACAACAGCTTTTTGATACAAATTAAGGGTATCTCGAGCAATATCCATCCAACTGTATTTTTGGGCTGAATTGTAAGCATTCTTACGCAGACTTTCTAAATAGACATAATCTGTAATGAGTTTGTCTAAAGCAGTTTCGATCGCGTCCGAACTGCGGGAGGGGATAATAATTCCATTCTGCTCGTGAGTTACAATTTCCATAGGGCCAGGGGTAGCACTAACTATAGGGGCTAATCCACAAGCCATAGCTTCTACTAAAGCCATACCAAAAGCTTCGCAGGTACTGGGAAATAGCTTAATTTGATGACCTTGAAGGAGAGTGGGTAGCTGATGGTGGGGATAACGAGGTATGACGGTAACGCGATCGCGCAGGTTGGGGTTAAAATCTGCATAGACTCGCTCTACATCGGGACATTCTAGGCATTGCGTTCCTAAAAAAGTTACTCTTACTTGCGGATAGCGAGCCAGGATTTTATTTAATGCGGGTACACTATACTGAATGCCTTTACGGGGGATATAGGTACCTACTTGGGCAATCCCAATAGTAGGATTTCGATCGATATCTAATGGCTCATAGGGTAAATTGAGAAAATCTTCGGGAATTCCATTAATAATTATTTGGGTTTTTTGTTTCTCTACACCCAAGTTATTCACTGCATATTCTAAGGTAAAACGATTGAGTAATAAAACTAAATCTGCATGACGTAGGGACGTGGCTTCTTCCCAAAGACGTATACTCCCTCGATATAGAGGATATTTCCAACTCATAGGTCGTTTACCTAGTTTGACATCTTTTAAAAATTCCCGATGTTCTATATGGTCTAGCCCGTGGTCTCTGGCTACAATTAGAGGATGATTTTTACTGATATACTTTCCAATTTTAGACCAAACCCAAGTATCTCCAGTAGAAGAGTCTACTACGTCAAGATCTTCGCAATTTGCCAGTTTCCTAATATGTAGCGCAACAAACCAAGGAAATAAAATTATTTTGGCTAACTGAGGCAACCAGTTAGGTAAGTTATCTAGGGAATAATATCGTACCTGATGTCCTAACTGCTGATAATATTGTCCTAACTTCCAAGTAACACCCGCAGCCCCGGAGTCAGGATTAAATTGGTAGTGGACGATCAGTAGAATTTTCATGGGCAATTATTTTATCAAACATATTTGCTAAAGTTTGGCAGTGCAGTCGGGCATTAAAATATTTTTCAACTTTTTTTCGACCTTTTGCTCCCATTTCCCGAGCCAAACTAGGATTATCTATTAAATACTGTAAATGAGTAGCCAGGTTCGAGCGATCGCCCGGTTGAATCAAAAATCCTGTTTCTCCGTGAGTTACCATTTCTGGAATGGCGTTAATATCGGTAGCAATAACTGGTAAACCCGCAGCCATAGCTTCTAAAAAAACCCAACCAAAGCCTTCAAAATATGTAGGCATAATAAATACATCTGCTTGATGGTAAAGTTTTAACCACTCAGAACTATAAGCCTTAACATTTCTGTGGATATGGATGCGGGAATGTCGATAGGTAATAGGTGCGTTAGTAACCAGATTTAATTCTGCTCGATCGCTAAATCGATCGAGAAAAACAGCAACAACATCGTCTCCCCCTTTGCGTTTAAAATCCGTGCCGATAAACAGCATATTAAATGGTTTTTGTTCTTCTTCGCTCTTCTCGGTAGGAGTTAGTTTAGTAATATCTACACCAGGATAAATAACTTTTACTTTTTCTGGTTCGATCTTATAGTCACGAATAACAGATTGTCGACCCCATTCCGACCTAGTTACAATCCCTTTAGCTGCCTGAAAAACTTTCTTACCTAACAAAATATTCGGAGCATAAGTCCACATAAAATTAGGCTCTGTTTGCTCAAAAGCTGCCTGATAAGTCGTCATATCTAGACTTACAACAGTGGGCAATTTCGCCATTAAATCTAAAGAAAGAAAAGCTAGTATATAAGTATGGAAATGAAGGGCTGAATAGGGATATTGTTTGAGTTTTTTAATTGCCAATTTTCTCGCCATATAAGCATAGCTTAATTGCGCCCGCAAACGACGAAAATCTAAATTTTGTTTTTGAATCCAGGAATTAGGAAAAGAAAGACTAAGCAACCATCTCAAGAATTTAGTGTCGAACTTTCGCTCTTCAGGATACCAATAAAAGTCTACGGTCGTTGAGTTTAATTCAGCAAAACCTTCTCTGAGTAAATTACCATAAGTCCCATGACCCATATGTTCTTCCATTAGGGAAAGAATTTTCGGGGAGGTGTCCATTTTCTTTAATTCCTATAAACCCTGTATTTATTCTTCGAGATATTGTCCATAACCTGAATTTTTAACAATTTCGGCAATTTCATCGTAATTGAGAATGTAATCGCTGAGTTTGTTGGCAGAAATTCGTGTATATCTAGTAATTGTTGGCGCAGAATTTAAGTTCAAGGCTTGGCAAACTTTATCCATAGTTATTTGATGACAGTCTTGTTTTTGTAAGTCTTTTTCATAAGTAAGAGAGACATGAGGCAATTCTTGCAGCGTTTCTTGCTCAAACTTGAGAGCTAATTCATTGGATTTTATATATTTCATTAGCTCTTGCGGATCGATTTCTACAGAAGTAATTTTTATCGGCTTTTGTCCTTTACGAAAATTCTCTTTCTTAGTAGCATTTGCTATTAGATGAGAAATTCCTTGCTTGAGGAGGTTTTTTCTCTGTAGGTGAATCAGCGTTCCCCCTTTTTCTGTTAAATTCTGTAGAGATTTTTGGGCAATATTTCTATTTTCAACATTATAATCTAAATAAAAAGGCTGAATTCTAAATTTGAAGCCGTGAACATTTTTACTTGAATGTATTAATCTTTCTTCAGCAAAATTCACAGGGACTTTTTTATAGTTAAAAAAATCATGGGGATTAGTTAATATCTTAGGATGGGAGGAAAGTAAATCTAAAAGACAAGTGCTTCCAGAACGTTCCCTTGTAATAACAATAAAATATTTCAGTTTTATTTTTTTAAAAGAAAAATAAATTAAGCTGTGATAAATGCTTTTTAATCGATCCTTGTTTTTTTTTGTCAAGAATTTTTTTCTTTGATTAATATTCATATTAAATTGATTACACTAATAATTAAAGCTAAGTTATCTATCCGTACTATAATTTTCTGTTGAATAATTGCAACAATAGTTTAAACTTCAATTCCCCAACTATTAATATCAACTCCGTATTCAGAATTTAGTTTGTGTAAATCTTCTCTTAATTGAGATAAAATAAAATTTCTCTGCTCCGAAGAAAGTTTGATTTTTTCTTCTATCTGACTGCTAAAAAAGCGGTCTCTAAACATTTCTTTTTGTGTAGTTGGTAGTAGTTTAGCTAAAGAACGTAATAATTTATTTTTCCTCAATACTCTCCATAAATTCCCATAAACAATTCTTTGCTTATTGGCATTGTAAATTGTATCTATTCCCTCAAAGTTATAACTGGTTTCTATATCCAAAAATAGACATACTTTTCTCATAATTCTGTCTGGTTCTGCTTTCAAATCGTCAAAATTCAAGAGTAAAATATCATCAGCAGAAAACTTTTGGTAATAAATTTCTATTTGTTTGGCATACCGCGAAGTTTCTATTAAATGCCGATCTATCCCTTCAGAAATAGGCTTAAGTGTAGAATTCCAAGACATTGCCTGTCCATGATTATAATGAGATTCTATTCTGTCAAGAGGATTTCTCATTATGTAAATAAATTTAAAATTTACTCCTTGCTCCTTGAGAGATAAAATTCTATCTGTAGTATCAATATAATGATGTAATTTTGTATAATTTACAGAAGCCTCTAAAGCAAATTTATGCTTAATGCTATCCCAATCCCATAAGTCTCGATACCAGTCAAAACCTTTAGACCAATTTACGTTTTTAGAGAAAAAATTTGGTTCTTTTTCAGAGCAAGGAGCAATCTGCGGGTGCTGTGCTAAATAAGAAAATAGGCTAGTAGTGCCACATTTCATAGCTCCAATAATTAAAGCAAAATTATTTATCATTTATCTATAAACTATCAACCCAATCGACTACTTATCTTAAAATATCTGCATTTATCTGCACTCATATGTTGATTTTTAACTATCCTTTTGATTCACCTCCTAATTGTAAACGTATTTCTTCACTTAGTCGTAGATAATGAATAATAATAATAATTAAAATAAGTTCTACCTTAGAAAAAATATCTTTTAATTCCCGCGCTGCTAAACTCTTGCGAACAGCCGATCTTAAAGGTGGTCTTAATTGAATAAAATAACTCAATATCCACTCGAACCCCAATTTTTGTCGGTCATTATTACTATTTTGTCGATCGCGATCGAAAGTCCCTCCTGTTTGGCGAATAACTTTTTTAGCTAATTGCTTAAGAGAGTTTCTAGCTGGATGTAAAACGATAACGTCATCAGCATAAATTATTTTATAACCATAAGCAAAAACTCGATTACCCCAATCAGCATCACCCCCAGATTTTAAATTAGAATTAAATAACCCTACCTCATGAAAAACCCGCTTAAAAGTGAATAAATTAGCTGTTGCTCCATAGTGCTTTTCTTCAACATATTTCTCTTGTTGTAGATTGACAATTTTGTCAAAAATTTCCGCAGCATTAGGATTATTTTTATTTTGATAATATAATTCTATTTTGCCCGCGATCGCGCCACAATTAGGTACAGATAAAAGATGATTAATTCCCTTTTCTAACCAATCAGGATTGGGTATACAATCAGAATCTGTAAAAGCTAGTAATTCCCCTTTAGCAATTTTAATTCCTTGGTTACGAGCAGCATAGGAACTAAGTTTACTTTCTGTCGCTAATATTACCTGCTTAAATTTCTTAGTCACCGCAGCTATATTTTCTTCTGAATTATTATCTATCACAATAATTTCATACAACTCTTGAGAATAAGTTTGGCTTTCTAAAGCAGATAAACATAGTTTTAAGTTTTTTTGATTGTTATAAACGGGAATAATCACCGAGACAAATTTTCGATCGTCTATATCCATATCGACCCTAATTACTAATTAAACTTACTCTTAGCATATTCATATAAAGCTAGATCGGGAGCGCAAATTTCTTTGATTTTTTCTAAAATTTCTCGATCTACTTCTGGCTTTTTAACGGGATTTTTTCTTTCATGGCGTATTTTAATTTTAATACCTGTATGTTGTTTGAATTTCGAGCTAAAAGCAGCTAAATTATCTAAAAATCCGACTAAATGAAAATGAGAAATATTTTTTTTAGCTCTTTCGATCGCCTCCCTAGATGTATAATCAGAATATTCTGAGATTCCGCCTATATATCTAACATATTCATAACCAGCTTCTTTCCCTCTGGCTGTTTCCAAGAACGTAGGTAAATCTTCATGAATACGAAAATGATCGCTTTCTTTATAAACGTTATAAAAATAATTAGAAATATATCTTTTGACTGGATCGCGAAGACAAGTTACGTATAGATATTCGTTACGAAAAATCTTTCCTCTTTCAAAGTTATAAGGTACGTGTCCTGAGATGTATTGAGTACCTTTGTACATTTCATAAATAACTAATTGTTCTCGAAATTGTAAGAGGGGGTCTATTTTACCTTGTTCTAAATTTATATCATTAAATAATTTAGTTGTTTGATAAGAAGGTGCAGCTTCGACTCTACCGTAACTATGTCGATAATGTTTTCTGATCGCAAAATCGATCGATGTTCCTCCCGTTTTAGGTATGTGAATAAAAAAAACTTTGGTTTTATCGGGTACTATTATTTTTTGAATTGTAGTTTTAATTTGTTTTTTGAGTGGAGAGATATCCATATTTGAGCGATTGAGTCAATATATTAATATAATTATTATTTATTGTTTAGAAGTTGTGATTGAAAAGTTTGAGCGAGCTTTTGTAAGACTATTTGTCGTTGCTCAAAGGAAAGAATACATTCTTTGTAAGGCCTTTCTACCGGTTCAAAAAGTAATCTAGAAGAAGGAGTATTATTAGCATCAACAATATATATCCTTTGGTCTTGTTTATCTCTGAGAATATCTAACTCACCATAGTCTAAACCCATATTTTCACAAAAAGAGATGATTTTATTAATTTCATCTTGGCTAAAAACTTCTTCAGTTTCTGCCAATTCTACAGAGAGCAAACTAGGATAACCATAGAAACGTTGTTCTTTTGTCTGATTTTTCTTTAAGTACTTATATACCAACGGAATTTCTTGTTTAAAAATAGGAACTCGATAATCTAGTACAGCATTTTCTTGTACTTCATTATCAACTAACTTTTGATAGACGACTCCCGCTTCTATCTTAGTAATAGGACAGTCAATAATTTTGCCATCGTGTTGAGCATTTAAATTAGATTTAGCAACACATTTGCCAGTGTAACTTCGAGGATCTACCCCAAGCTCGTAACCAAAAACTTGTTTGAATATTTTGTTGGTGTATTCTTTACTGACATCCTGACAGTTAAAGTTGATAATATTGTTGTTTTGCCGAGATAATTTAGATAAAACTGTATCGTTCTCGAAAAATGTAGCGTATCTTTGCCACTTTATTGCTAGATCGAATTTTCTTTGAGGATCGTTGGTAACATCATAACCTAAGAAAAGACAAATTTGATAAAGGGTAGCTTTTTTGTAGGGAAAATCAGGATAAAAAAGTATTCTTTTCTTTGGCGTTACTAATTTCTTAGTTGTAGTTAATAAACTGTCAATAATATCTCTGGGTTTCCGCTCTACCAATGTAGAAAGATTATATTCATAAGTTCTAGTAACATTAAAATAATTATATTTCCATCTATTGTATAAGCTAACAGCAATGTTCGGTAAATGCTCACGTAAAGCTTGTTTTGTCTTGACTAAAGGAGTCAAAGCTTTATTAAATTGCATTTCCATATATACCCCTTAATTTTGTTCAAACTCGTTCGTAAGCTATCGTGTATAAAAAGCTGAATATTTTTTAATTAGAAAACAAATCAGTAAACTCTTACCTTGTCTCTCTGTTTTTGTATCCTCCTATAAGTTTGTAGTTGTCTAAGAGTATATATATCGCCGTATTATTCGATCGACAAATTAAATGATTAATAGCTTAATATACTTATCCTAGCTGAGATATCATCATAGGTAATCGGCAATAACCACATACTATTTTTCGTAGGAATATCCTTGCAAAAAATCAAATCGCTCTATTTTACTTTGAACTAAATCTATAGACTCTTTTGTCCACTCAAAATTAAAACGAGTTTGATTAGGCGATTTAAAGATAATACTGGCACAATCGTCTAAATAATCTTGAGTTGCTTCAACATTTAAAAAAGTACAGAGCTGCTTTAAAATATCCTTTGGTTGATATATTAATGTTTCGTGTTTCAAATCGAAAATATTCTTAGGATCGACTTTTTGCTTTAAATTATTAACAGATTCACATTTTTTAAAATAAGAATCTATACTATATTCCAAACCTTTTTTATTTTTAAACATCATGGTAGTTATGTTGTCATAAGGATTTCTAGTGACGTGGATAAACTTGACAGGAATATTTACTCGATCGCGCAGAATATTTAATATTTCTGGATTGTCACTAATAACTCTATTAGAACCACTTCCTTTTTTATCCCCAATAACTTTTAAGGTCTTGAATTTACCCTGCCATTGATGGGGTACTTGATAAGAATATTTAATATCCCTCCTTCCTGTTTTTACGTGTCGATGAGAATTTTGAAGTAATAGATAATATATTTTTCTAGCATTAAATCCTCTTTCAAATAAACGCAGCGCATTTGATTCGTGAGCTAAAATTATCTCGGGATGAGCATCTAAAAGCGAACCCAGTAAGCTATGACCGCTACGAGGATAGCCAATAAACATACAATAAGTTTCTAGAGACTTAAAAAAATCTTCTTTTTTAAATAACTCGTAAGTATAGTATTTAAAAGAATCTGCGATTCTAGTAGATTTTAAGCTAATTTTTTGATAGATATTATTCATAGAACTTTTTTATTTATAATTAACTCGAATGTTGCATTTGGTGATATTGCCAAAGTTTACCCTGTTTTTCTAATAACTCTTGATATTTGCCTTGTTCGACAATGCGTCCTTGCTCTAAAACTACTATCTTGTCAGCGCGTACGATCGTCGATAAACGATGAGCGATCGCAATTACAGTTCTACCAACAGATAATTTTTCTAGCGATTCTTGAATTAACCTTTCTGTCACGGAGTCTAAAGCAGAAGTGGCTTCGTCTAAAACTAAAATTTCGGGGTTACGGAGCAAAGCACGAGCGATCGCAATGCGCTGACGCTGCCCTCCAGACAGGCGAACGCCCCTGTCTCCCAATACGGTATCTAGTCCTGATGGTAACTGCTTAATAAACCCCCAAGCATTAGCTGAAATGGCTGCTTGTTCGATTTCTCGATCTGTTATCCCTTCCAAACCATAGGCAATATTATTTCTGACCGAAGTATTAAAAATAAAAGTATCTTGAGAAACGATCGCCATTTTGTGGCGTAAGGAATTAATATCTAATTGCTGTAGATCGACTCCATCGATCGTAATTTTTCCTCTGGTAGGGTCGTAAAATCGACAAATTAGATCGACTAAAGTAGTTTTTCCCGCACCAGAGGCACCAATTAAAGCTGTCGTTTCTCCCTTTTTAATTGATAGAGTAATATTGTGAAGCACTAGTTTAGCAGGATTGTAACCAAAATCTACCCAAGCTAAATCGATTGACTTGTTTAAGTGAGCAAAGGGAATTGTGCCATTAACTAAATAAGTTTTATTCTTTGTGCTTAATAGTTCTCGGATATTGCTAATAGCACCCTGAAAACTGGTTAATTTGCCTCGATTAGAATTGATTTGAGATACTAAAGGCATCATCCGCACCAAGACAAACATAAAGGTCAGTAATTCTGCTGCTTTCAACTCACCTTTTTGTACTAAGGTCATAAAAGCAATCGTCACGATTGCAATTAAAATAGTTGTAGCCACCCCATCTGCCAGAGGTTTGATTAGATCGGATAACAAAACAACTTTAGTTTTAGCTCTAGTTAACTCATTGGTAGCAGAGTAAAATCGCTTTCGTTCAAAGTCTTCGGTGGCAAAGGCTTTAATAGTACGAATGCCATCGATCAATTCTATTGCTGCTGAAGCTAAATTTCCCTTAGCTTTAGAAACTGCAAAGCTAGCTTCTCTTGCCCAACTTACCAGATTAGATAAACCCAAAGAGAGTAAAACAAACATGGCGACCACTGCCAAAGAAACCTGCCACGATAGCCAAATAAGAGAAATTAAATAAGCTATCATCGTTGCAATGCGAGTAATCAAGGTTGTCGCAGCGTTAAAAGCTTGAATTAGGTCTTGCGTCTCGGCAACAATTGTGTTGATAATTTCTCCAGAACGGCTTTGAGAATAGTAACTCAAGCTCAAACTCTGAAGTTGCTCGAAAATAGACTTACGGATCTGTTCGGCTAATTTGAAAGATGTTTTGCGGGAGTAAACTATCCCCAGATAAGAAAAGATCGATCGCAACCAAGCCAAGATTAAAATTAATCCTGCCAGTCGATAAATTCGCTCAGAAGCACCTGCATTGGTGGCTAAAAACCAAATATCGAACCATTGAATTCCTGTCTGAATGGGAGGATCGTTAGGATTAGTCAATCCTTGTAAAAAGGAGGCAATAAACCCTACCGTTGTTCCTTCAAGAGCAGCACTAATTAGAGTAAAAAGGAAAGAACAAGCTAAAAGCCAACGAAAATGTTTTAATTCTCGCAATAGTAAAGCATTATCCCGCCAAAAGCTGTTCGCTCTTACAAATTTACGAATAAAAGTTGGCAATTCTAGGCGCATAAATATAAATTACGGTACTGTCAATAATTAGTTAATAATTAATAGATATTTTTATTTTTTTAAAGATTATTACTCACCCAGAAATAATAATTTTTTACTTTTTATCAAAATCAAAATCCAAATCAAAGTTTTCGTCTAAAGTAATACCTCCATTGACAATCATGCCGATCACATTAAGTTTGCTCAAAATTTGTTCTGCTTCTTTTAGTTCCGACTTACTAGTTTCATTTAACTGTGTCACCATGACTACACCATTACAAAGAGAGCCAGTTTCTAAAACATCTACTACACCTACTGAAGCACTGATAAAATCAGCAGATTGACTATAAGTTTTGGTAAAGGCATCTGTCGCAAGCTTGCCAGCCAAAAGTCCCGATGCATCTAATAAAACTAAGTCATAATTTTCTTCTAACCAGTCTATTAGTTGCTTCATCCTTTGAGAGCTTAAAAGACTAACTGGATCGGTACATTCAGGCCCTGCGGTAAGAATATCAATATGAGCATTAGACAGAGTCGATCTTTTTAATCTGACTGAAGTTTCGGGGTTAGACAAAATAGTCGATAGTCCGTATTCATTATCTAAATTTAGTTGTTTATGTAAGGTAGAACAACGCAGATTTATATCTAGTACCACTACCTTCTGATGTAAGCGGGCTGCACTTAATGCTAAACACAACGCCACTGTAGATTTATCATCTCCACCATAACAGGACGTAACTAAAATTGATTTGACGGGAGTAGAAAAAGCCAGCTTAATTTTTTGATAAATTAGGTCTACAGCTTCTCGATAGGGTCGCCAACGCACTACTTGATTGAGAGAGGGCTTCAACGCCAGATGATTGGTAAAATTATTAGCTTTAAGTAAAGAAGATTCTGAGCTATCTAATTCAGAGTGATTGAGAAAAAGTTTGTCTGGAGAATCTTTAACCCGCGCGGACGGTAATTCAGGAGTTACACCCAATAAAGGAAAAGCAACAGAGTTAATTAAATCCGCGGTAGTCTTGATAGAATCGTCTGTCACTTCACGAATAAATACGGCAATTCCACCCAAAAATATCCCTAAAACCCCCCCTAAAAACATATTTTTCTTGGGGTTTGGGGCAATTTTTTTGCCCAATTCAGGAGCTTCTACAACTTGCCATTTAAATCCACCGCGAGCTAATTCTAAGCTTAATTCTTGTCTTTTTTCTAGCAGTTGTTTAATTGTTTCTCGCTGAATAGCTACTTCTGGTTTGAGGTTATCGTATTTAGCAATTAGGCTAGAAAAGCGATCGAGTTCTTTTTGTAGATTTTGCTCTGCTTTTGCTAAAGCATTTCGGCGAGCTTCCAAAGATAACAATTGGTTATGAGATTCAAGCAGTTGAGCCATGACGCCTTTCTCTTTAGCCCCCAACTCTGCCTGGGCTGTAAAATCTTCTTTACTCATTTTCCTGGCCAGACTACTTCCCAAAATTTGTCTAGCTTTTTGTCGTAAAAGATTGAGTAGACTTTGACGCTTTTCTAAAAGATCTCGTACCTGATAGCTAGCATCAGTGAAAACTAAACGTTTTTCAGCTAAGGCTACATCGGTAGCTTGCAAGTCTGCTAAAAGTGATTGATAGCTTTTCGATTCTCCTAAACGAGAATAGGCTAATGCCTTATCTAGGGGGAGATAAAGTTGATTTTGTAGAGTTTGATAACGAATTTTAGTTTCTTGATAATCAGCTTCAACATTGAGCTTTTGGGAGCGAATTTCGTCCAAGTTAGCAGCAATGGCTTCTGCTTTCTGTTCTGGATTGATTAAATGTTGTTCGGAACGAAAATTTTCGAGGGAACTTTGAGCTTTATCTAAGTTTTCTTGAGCTGATGGTAGCTGATTATCTAAAAAAGCTAATCCTTCTCGTAAACGACTCTTTTCTCGTTCGAGGTTATAATCTTGATAAACCTGTTGCAGGGCTAGTAATACTTTTTGGGTCTTAACTGGATCTTCGTCTATATATTCTGCCTGAAAAATTTTGGTATTAGTTTTATCCTCTACTAGTTGAATTAAATTTAAATTTGAGTCTATATGTTTTATTTCTGTATCTGGATATTCAGGCTTTAATAATTCTAAGGCTTTAGCTATAAACTGAGAACTCCGCATTAAATTTAGCTGAGTTGCATAATCTATGTTCTGCGCGGATGTAGAAGAATTATTGACATTGTTACCTTCATTTAGTAACTCTTTATTTGAATAATTAGGTTCTACTAATAGCTGCATTTTACTCTGATAAGTTTCTTTACTTACAAGAGTTGCTAAAGCCGTCATAAACAATACGCTCAAAAATACAGTTAAAAACCAAATACGCCTTTTTAAGACTATATTTAGTAACTGTGTATAACTAAATTCTGTTTCCCAATCATTTTTGAGCATATCTGACATTGTGTTCTTACCCCCATTAAGCTGCACTTTTTTGTTGCCAATAGCTCAATTTAATATCGCATACCTTAGTCAAAAAATATTTGACTTTGTCATTATCGAGCACATCTGACATTACGATTATATCCCCATTAAGCTGCACTTTTTTGTTGCCAATAGCTCAATTTAATATCGCATAC
>JASJDJ010000250.1 GCA_030065635.1 Xenococcaceae cyanobacterium MO_188.B32 | reverse complement strand
GAGATTGAAGCCTACATCGCCTGCGGTCGTCAAAGCCATAACCTAACTCTTGAAGAGCGCTTGGCTACAGCCCCAGCTCCCCCAGAGAATCCTGATGTCGTCACGGCGATGAAGCATCGCCTGAAAACTGAAGTCGGTAAACAGTTCTATGCTAAGCGAAAATCTACGGTGGAACCAGTATTCGGCATTATTAAAGAAGTGATGGGTTTCCGTCGTTTCTTGCTGCGTGGTCTTAATGCAGTGACAGGTGAGTGGACTATGCGTCTGTATTGCCTTCAAGAGCGAAGCGTCTTTGCACCCTCAGTGTGTAAATAACCAGAAATCGGCCTCTAAATTTCGGTCTGTAGCGAAGCAATGACCCTCGATCGACCTTAAAACAGTACTATTGTATTGTTCGGGGAGACCTCCAGTACTTTTTAATGTCAAAGAATCCCTCAGTCCGACAGACTCCTAGCTGGTTATTTTACTTTACAGAGAATATAAGAATCTGAAAAATGTTTGTAAATTACTTGCTTTCAAGTGTAGTTATAGAGGTAATCTAAGAAGAGTAAATGGGCGTATTTTGGGCGGATGTTTAGGCTTGAAAGCTAAAGCTAGAGGGCGTGACCCTTATCCCGTAAGTCCATACTGAAGAAGCGGATGAGGGGAATCGAACCCCTAGCTTTAGCTTGGAAGGCTAAGGTATTACCACTATACGACATCCGCCAATAAGCTATGTATTTAGTAAAAATAATACTAGCATAAGTTTAGGGAGTCCAGTCAAGTCTAAACGAATATATTTTTTTAAAGCGAGCGTAGCCTAGCAATATGCGATCGCTACTAGACGAAAATACCCCAAAGACTTTAGCATTACTTACGAAGCAATTAAGTAATCAAGGAGATAGGTTGCAGAAGTTATTACAAATTGCCAGAGTCATTGACACAATCAATGAATGGATAGGTCGTCTTACATACTGGCTAGTGCTATTTATGGTGCTAGTAGGAGTTTGGAATGTCGGGGGAAGATATATAGGACGTTGGATTGGGCAAAATCTAACTTCTAATGCTTTAATTGAAATTCAATGGTATTTATTTGACTTAGTCTTTCTGCTTGGTGCAGCCTACGCCCTCAAACACAACGAACACGTCAGAGTTGATATCCTTTATAAGGATTGGAATCCCCGCCGTAAAGCCCTAGCTAATTTTATCGGCACGATATTATTTTTAATTCCTTTTTGCTGTTTGATCATTTATTATTCTTGGGGCACGATCGCTAATTCTTGGAAAATCCTCGAAATGTCTCCCGATCCTGGGGGTTTACCTCGCTATCCCATCAAATCAATGATTATCGTTAGTCTAGTGTTGTTAATTCTTCAGGGGATTGCCGAAGCAATCAAAAACTGGGCAATTTTTAGCAATAGTAATTCTAGTCAGGAGGATCGCTATGAGTCTTGACTGGCTAGGCATAGTAATGTTTGCAGGAGCACTAGTACTACTATCTATTGGTTATCCTGTTGCTTTTTCTTTAGGGGGGGTAGCCATCTTATTTGGCATCATTGGGGTTATTTTTGGTGTCTTCGATCCTATTTTTCTTACTGCCATGCCTACACGTATTTTTGGCATTATGGCAAACTATACTTTACTTGCTATCCCTTACTTTATTTTTCTTGGTTCAATGCTAGAAAAAACAGGCATTGCCGAGAAGTTACTAGAAACTATGGGCATTCTCTTTGGCAGAATGCGGGGAGGATTAGCCTTAGCAGTAGTTATAGTGGGAGCATTGTTAGCTGCTTCCACAGGAGTAGTAGCAGCAACAGTAGTAGCCATGGGTTTAATTTCTCTACCAATTATGTTGCGCTATGGCTATAACAAGGAATTGGCAACAGGAGTAATTGTTGCTTCAGGTACTTTAGGGCAAATTATTCCTCCTAGTGTAGTTTTGGTTGTATTAGGAGATCAATTAGGAATTTCTGTAGGGGATTTATTTATTGGTTCTTTGATTCCTGGTTTATTGATGGCAGCAGCGTTTGCCCTTCATGTGATTATTGTTGCCTTCTTAAAACCCGATTCTGCCCCAGCTTTACCTGCTGAAGTGAGAAATATTACTGGTAAAGCTTTGATGCAAAAAGTTTTGAAAGTAATGTTACCGCCATTATTGTTAATTTTATTGGTATTAGGGAGTATCTTTTTTGGTATTGCTACGCCGACAGAAGCAGGGGCTGTAGGTTCTTTGGGAGCAATGGTTTTAGCTGCTTTTAACCGTCAGTTAAATTGGGTAGCACTCAAACAAGTATGCGATGCCACGATGAGAATTACCACCATGGTAATTTTTATTTTAATTGGCTCTACTGCCTTTAGTTTAGTATTTCGGGGTTTAAATGGCGATCGCTTTATGTTCGATCTGCTGGCTAATTTACCAGGGGGAACAATTGGCTTTCTGATCGTCAATATGTTAACTATTTTTGTGCTTGGTTTCTTTATCGATTTCTTTGAGATTGCTTTTATTGTTATTCCTATCTTTGCTCCTGTTGCCCAATCTTTAGGGTTAGATTTAGTTTGGTATGGGGTAATTATCGGGGCAAATTTACAGACTTCTTTTCTGACTCCCCCTTTCGGATTTGCTTTATTTTATTTGCGAGGAGTTGCACCACCAGAAGTTAAAACAGAAGATATTTATCGCGGTGCTATTCCTTTTATTCTTCTGCAAATTTTAGTCTTAGTTTTGATTATTACTTTTCCTCAGTTGGTTAGTTTCTTGCCTTCTCTAAACTTGTAGTTATTAAGTTACTTTGACTAAAGTTACATATTAATACGCGATCGCTCTAGCAAGGTGAGTAATGTGAGAAATGTAATTAAAGGATATAAATTATAGCAAGGGAATTATGTAAATATTTCTCGATATCAATAATGAGCTATTACGATTACGATCATTTTTGGGCACCCCACGAAGTGTGTGGACAAAAAAGTAAGACAGTTGAAACTCAAAAGCTATCGTCTCGCCTAAAACAATTCTTGGCGTATGCATGGAATAAAGTTTTTTTAAGAAAAAGTTGGCAATCGGGTAATATAAATAGCAGGACTATTAAAAATAAACTTTAAGTACTAAAACTATAGTAGTCCTTGAATTAGTTTTTCTCCTATGAGCCAAACACCCAAGCCGACTGGTTTAACACCAGGCAGCCTAAGCCAAGTTCACCATATCGCTTTCAATGTTAAAGATATGGCAGCCTCTAAGCATTTTTACGGTCAAATTCTGGGATTACACGAACTCACTGGCGAAGAAGTCCCAAAAACTTTAGTTAAGTTAGTGGCACAAGGGAAAGTAGCTAATTTTGTTACTCCTGATGGTACAGTCATCGATTTGTTTTTTGAACCAGAGTTATCTCCGCCTCATCCCGATCCTGAAAAAGCTTTTACTCGCGCCAATCATTTAGCTTTTGATATTGCTCCTCAACTCTTTAACCAAGCAGTAGAAATATTAAAACAAAACCAAATACCTATATATCGCGGTCCCGTTACTCGTCCTACGGGAAAAGGAATTTATTTTTACGATCCTGATGGTTTTTTACTAGAAATTCGTTGCAATCCCGACCTCTAACATGAAGTCCGCTTGAATAGTTGTAAATAAGATTGACATGGTGAGACAGTGCGGTCTTGAGTGTGGCGATTCTCGCTTGTGAAAATTTAGCATCATTAATGCGAATTGTGAGAAGATCGTGAGCGATCTTCCCTCTGTCTTTAATTAAGGCATTTTTAACCTCTTGATGGAAAACCTCTTGAGCCATTTTGGCTACTTTTCATCCAGATTGTATTTAATTTCTCACGGTTCGCCCATTTTTTCCGAAGTTAGAAAAATTTGAGTTATTCGCGATTGGTTTTCGCAAACACTTCCTAAAGCATCTATAGCTTTATTAATAACTGCCGTAACTGCTGTGGAATTCAAGGTGCGAATAATCCATTCATCCACAGGATGAGCATAGAGGGGCGTTGAGCATACTCCTGATACTCCACCTCTTTCGTTGCAGTCAATATATTCTTGAAATCCTAAGAAAATTTGATCTTTATATTTGATACTCATTTATCTGAATCATGTAGTAAATCAGTTGTATTGCCAAAATTTTCCACCTAATTAAAAATTACCAAATGTAAAACTCTATAATGCAATTAATTTACAATTTTGATACAATTTGTAAATTAATTGCTCCAGCAATCAAAGATAGACGGGGTGGTACTGTTGCAAAAAACGAGTCTAGATTAGTAGTATGACAAGAGTGTCAATTTCCCAGGTAGTCCCTGCAAACTGGTGCAGGTGAAAATCCAGTTAAGTTGTAACTCTTGCGTAGTTGAAAGCGATTCATGGAGCCAACCTAGAAAGGATAGTCGATCGCTAAAATAGATGAGTTCTATTATGCTGATTCCCTCAAAAAATTGTTGACGACACCTTGGCCGACATTCTGTCCGAAAAAAAATCCAGGTGTAAATTTATAATAATGATTACATAACGCTTTCAACCAAAGACAATGACATACACCATAGATGTTAGAGCCTTGACAGATTCTATCAGCGATCGCGATTTAGAGCAGTTATGTCGCGAAAATCCCGATCTCAGATTTGAAACTGATGCACAAGGGAAATTAATTGTTATGTCGCCAACAGGAAGCCTTACAGGAGAAAAAAATTCTGATTTGAATTATCAGGTTCAATCGTGGAATCGTCAATATAAGCTAGGAAAAGTATTTGATTCTTCTACAGGGTTTAAGTTATCCAATGGTGCAATACGCTCTCCCGATGTCAGTTGGATTGCTATCGAGCGATGGAATAGTTTAACCGATAAGCAAAAAAGGGGATTTGCACCGCTCGCTCCCGATTTTGCGCTCGAGCTACTTTCCCCTACTGATGAATTAGCTAAGACACAACAGAAGATGGAAGAATATATTAATTGTGGTGTAAAACTCGGTTGGTTGATTAATCCCGATCGTCAAGAAGTGGAAATTTATCGTATTGGTGAAGATAAAGAGGTAATAAACAATCCTAGTAGTTTATCTGGTGAAAAGCTACTACCAGGATTGACAGTAGATTTAGCTGATATTTTTTAGAGGGCGTTGCTGAATCTAGGCATGAAATATAAAAAAATGAATTTGAAGTATGTTGCCAAAAAGCTGATAGCTGATAGCTACGAACTTTACTTTGATAATATACTGAGTGTATCGGAGGAGAAAACCAATGAGTCTTAAAGATCGTATTGGCGAAGATATCAAATCGGCAATGAAAGCCAAAGATAAAATTCGCCTCGAAACTGTACGCAGTATCAAAAAAGCAATTCTAGAAAAAGAAGTTGCTCTACGTCCTAAAGGTCAAGATAGTTTAACAGAAGAACAAGAAATAGAAGTACTATCTCAGCAAGCAAAACAACGTCGAGACTCGATCGAACAATATCGTAATGGCGGAAGAGAAGATCTAGCCGAAAAAGAAGCCCAAGAATTAGCAATTATTGAAACCTATTTGCCCAAACAACTCAGCGATGAAGAAGTAAACAGTATTATTGATGAAATAATCACATCTGTTGGAGCTACCACCCCCAAAGATCTAGGTAAAGTAATGGGAGTAGCCATGAAACAACTAAAAGGTAAAGCCGACGGCAAAAAAATTCAAGCAATGGTTAAAGAAAAGCTTTCTTAGCAGAAGTTACAGAAGCCAGAAACTAGCGACTAACTACTAACTACTAACTACTTTCCCATATTCCTTTTCATTCTTTCTAATTCTTCATCCAATTCCCATTTTTGAAATTCTGATTCTAAAGGATCTGCTGCTCGACTGTAATTACTACTACTAAAACCTCGATCCCAGCCTACAGTGTAGCCGTTAGTAGTGCTTTTATAACTACTCGCAGCTTTTGCTTGGGCTTGAATTTGTTTACGTCGCTGCTGAATTTGTTCTAACAACTCTTTGGCTTGAACAATGCGTTTTTTGACTCCTTCCATTTGTCCCCAAAGCTGATTGCCTTGGCGGAGTAGTGCTGCTTCTCTTTCTTGTGCTGCTTGAGCTAAATCTTGTCTATTAGCAGCTTGTGCCTTAGAAACTCTACTGTGCCAGGTTTGAATATCTTTAGCGATCGCTAAAATTTGGTCTTGGAGACTTTTTTCTCTTAGCTGTAAATCGATAATTAATTTATTAGTATCCTCTTCTTGTTCTCTTAGCTGTTCTTCGATCGCCTGCAATTCTAGATGAGGATTATTTTCTAGAAATTCATCCAGTCGCTCTTCGAGAAATTGGCTTAAATCATCAAATAGACTCATTTTCTAACTTACTAATTAAATTTAGATTTTATATATATGAAATAAATCTTAAATTTTGATTCGGGTTGCTCAATTGTATCAAAAATGTGTCCAAAAAAACAATAAGACTAGTTTTTCTACTTTTTTCTAACTCTTAAAGATAAAAGCTTTTCAATACTCCCTGAGAAATACTATCTATAATTATTCGATAATTATTTGTAACTATTTCATAAAGTATTATCAAAAAATTTTTTATTTTTTTTTGTAATAAATTTAATTTTTTTTATGTTTAGCTACTTGTTTTTTATGCAATTACCTATATAATTTATCAATTTAAGTCCAATAATATACCAAATGCAATAATTATATGTTGTATTGTTAAAGGAAGTTTAGGTCTTTTTCGTAACCTTATACAAACAAGAAACAATCACGGATAGAGATAGAGAAGTATCGAGATGTCTTATTTGCTGGAAGAAGAGTTAACAGCGCAAGGAATTGCTACCAAAACTGCTTTAAAAATTAGGCTCAATTATAAAGTGTATGTACGGGTAAAAACTTTACCGATGAAATTTTATGAGCGAGCCAAAAAGATAAAAGAGGAATATACAGCCAAAAACCTAGAACACCGATTCAGTAATACCAAAAACTACTTTTTTGGATATTCAGACAACGAAATCTCGGCTTTTGAGAACTCCCGTAATCCCAGATCTGGACTGGATTCTGAATACTGAATCGGTGTTCTAGAAC
>JASJDJ010000249.1 GCA_030065635.1 Xenococcaceae cyanobacterium MO_188.B32 | reverse complement strand
ATTAGGGTCAAAATAGTCGATTCTCAAAGTAACGACCCAAAAGAGAGAGAAGAGGCAGCAGATTTCTTTACGGGGGACTGCCACGGTAAAATATCTCCCCAGTTGGCACGAGAAGTTGGGGCTAAAAGTAACCGACCATTTCAGTTTAGAATGGCGTGGATGACTGCATGGAATCAAGAAGGCAGAGGGCAGAAGGCAGAAGGCAGAAGGGGTGTAAAAGTTAGGACTCAAATACCAAGTAATCAAGAGTTGAAGATAACTGAACCGAATGCCTCTCTATCGGAGATGGATAGAAGATATTCTACTCCTAGTACCAGTTTTCTAGCCAAAGGAACATTTCTGCCCAATAGTACTCTAACTGAAGATAGGGGTTATGATATTGTTCTAGACCGTAGCTCGATTAAAGGGATTGCTAAGGAGCGACTGAACGAACTCGTTCCCTGTGGTGATTATCAACTGCCTAAAATAGCACTAGGAAACCGAGCTAATGCTGAATTGCAAAATTACGATAATTCTTGGCAGTTTAATATTTGGTTTGACGAAAAGGCGATCGCTTCAGATATTGTACCTGCAACTAAAGCGGAAGCGCAAAGACTAGCACAAATTCAATCAAACCCCCTCAAACTCAATCGCTACATAGTCGAACAGCACGATAAAAAAGCGAGTTTTATGCAGACTGATGACGATGCAGTAAGTGTAGAAGGAAGTGAAAATGAAGGTGAGCCAAAAGAATCAAGATTGGTTTCCCTACTGCGCCAGGATACTAGAGGATTATTAACAGGTTATCCTAAGCTAGTTGAATTTCAACGCTCCCAATTGAGAAAGATTTGGCTTAATCTAGCCATAAAAGGAGCTTTACATCACGATAGTGCCATGGCTCAACCATGCGCTCGCGCTTTACCAGGAACTATTGTCGCTCCTCATTTGCCAAACGGTACGGAAGTAATCGTTACTCGCTACCCTATCGTTAGTAAAGATAACATCCGTCGCTACACAGTAGACAATAATCAACCTGCTGCTCAGTCTTTATTACACTATCGTGGCTGTATCTTTATTCGCCCAGACCAAGCAATGCAGCATCATCAATGCGACTTTGATGGCGACCAATTAATAGTTACTCCAGCCTCTCGTTTTCCCCAAATTGCCAAAGAGATTCGTAAAGCCAACGAACCTGCCGAGTATCCATCTGTAGTTAAACGAGAGAAAACCGATTACGGATCGCCTAAATACACTAATCTCAAACAGATAGCAGCAGCTATCAAACAGAACAGTATTGGTTATGTGGCTACTCTAATTGGAAGAGTACAGTCTTCATCCAATCCTTTTGAACAAGGCAGGAGACAGGAAAAGTTTGAAGCTGCAAAACATAAACTGTTAGGTAAACTATTTGATGCTTTGCAAATAGAAGTAGATTCTCCTAAAAGTGCTGCTCGCTATCAAGATTATCATGGAGATATTATTAGCCGTACCAAAAACTGGGTAAAAAAGTTTCCCAGTCCTTTATTTGATTATAAGAAAGACGAACGAGTATACAAAACAAGTTGTTTACCTACTTCAACCAATAACAATATTAACTGTATTGCCTCTAAAGCAGTCAATCCTCAATGGAATCGTACTAAGATTAAGAGTTTAGAGCTAGACCGCTTTGGCTTTCTCTTCGATGAGCCTGAAAATAAAGAGGACTTAAAGCACTGGGAGCAGATTTGTTTGCCTAAAGCAGAGGAAATCAAACAGAGATATCGCGCTCGCGCCAAGGAAATACATCAAACTTCTAAAGATGACCCCGAACGGAAGAAAGAGGAATTTGCTCGATTGTATGAAGACTTAAGAGCTATTGTCAACGAAGAATTTCCCGATGCGGAAGAACGGATGTTAGCAGCTAGTGCTATGTGGAAGCTAGAAACTAACAATAAAACTTTGAAAAACCACATCTCGGAATGTAAAAAGCTCTCCTGTCGATTGAATTCTACGATTGAGCTAGTTAAAGACCATCAGTTCGTTAAATCTCTAGAACCTCAAGACACTTGGGTTGTCAGCGTTCCCTTCGTGCGACGAGATAATTCTCAAAAGAGTGACAATGCGATCGATAATAGAAGAAGGAATAGTTACAGACCATTAGCAGCAGAATTTTTAGCTTATTTAGATAAACAAGGAGTAAACTACGAAGCAACGGTTAACTCGGATTTACCTCTAGTTGACTTTGCCCTAATTAATCCCAAACCAGAATTAATTAATAATCTCCAAAACAAGCTAGGCCAAAACGATAACGAGCGCTTTCTCTGGCAAAATCAAACTTTAACTACTTATAAGGGAGATACCGTTCCTCTTCGCATCGTTCCCCCCAAAGATTATACCTGGATAGAGATGAATGAAGATAATCTTGCCAAAGGTAGCTTGGTACTCAATTTATTCACTGCGGAAATTTGCCAGAGATTAGAGGAATATCAATTTACCTCATTTAAGCTTATTGGCGCGAGACATAACGATTACAGTCAGGTTGATTTTAGTGATAAGCGTTTACAGAATAAAGAATTTGAGTTTGTGGTCGGTCAATACAAAAATCCCAGCGATTACCGCCACGGACAACCGATGGTGCAGTTAAAGGGCAAGGATTTAGCTATGTTTGAGCCTCAATCTCCCAGGTTGCCTGTTGGTTCTACTTTTATCGCCAGTATCGAGCAGAGTAAAGGCGCATTAATTCTTCATGTCAAACCAAAATCGGTTCGGCTGAGTGAAAGTGAGTTGCCAAAGTAGAGCAAGAGAAGGCGTGACAGCGCAGGTGGCAGAGGGCAGAAGGTAAATACAACCAAAGTTCAAACAAAACCCTCAAAGAAAAAACTAAAACGTAAATTTTATTTGGATATTCCTTTTGCAGTACCAATAGATCGAGAAGTAAACGGCAATATTCCAGTCACAAAGAAGAGACGAAATTTTAGTTTAGATATCAAAATTGCCGATTTAACAGTAGAAGAAAGCCAGTCACAAAAGAAAACTAAAACTCAACCCGCTATCAAACAGCTATTATCTCCATCCGTTTCAATTGTTTTACATCAAAGTATTAAAAATCAATATCAAAAGACGGGTCAAGAGCGACTAAAAATCGATACCTATGGAGAATGGAGTGCCACTATTAAAGGTCATAACTGTCAAGTTCATAATCGCCATAAAAAATTAGTTTTTCAGTCTAATTTAGTCACAGACTATATCGCTAAACATTTAACTGAAGCTGATGCCGAACAGTTTACCCTGATGTGCGAACGAGAAACTCTCAAGGAGAATTTAACCCCAAAGAAAGTTAATCGACTCAAACGTAGACCGAAGGAAGATGAATTCTCTATGGAATAATTAGCAATTTGTGTCTGCTATTAAGATGCAGGCACAGTCCAATCCAATACTGTTCGATTACTAAAGTTATTGGTGAGAAAGGGGATAGGGTAATTCGAGCATTCCCTTGCGCCTAACGGCGACGCGGGGTCTCGAATTTAGGTGGTAGGGTGTAGGGAAGAAATAATCCCAAACCCCGACACCCGACACCCAACACCCTCCCTCAACCTTGATTTCAAGGCAGAGGCGAACAGTATTACATTTCAATCTATAAAACAAAACTCATTTAATATATTCATGAATACCTCAAATAAAATCAAGTTTATAACTGCAAACGATCGCCAAGGTAAGGTGGTTTTACAATACCTCAATAAAACTTGTCAGCAAGCTCTTAATTATTGTCAAAATAATAATCTTCAATCCTATGAAGACTTTGCTCGGACTATTAAAGTAATTGGCGATAAAAATGCTCAATCTAAAGGAAAGCATTTAGCCATTAGAGTTGGAGTAAAAGGAGACGATCTAGTGCTTAGTCTAGCAAGTAAACCCCAACTAGGTACTACTAAATCTATCAAAATGCTAGAGCATCTAGGTAGCGAAGATAAATATCAATATACTCGCTCAACTGTTGAAGGATTATTACAGAATAAAGAAATTAAACAAAATAGTGACTTAAATTTCCAAGAATTAGCCGATTTTTCTGGTTTTTCAGTTAATGAAACTGATTTGATCCCTCGAAGTCAAAAAAATAGTCGTTTAGATGTTATCGATCTAATTGAAGCAAAAAATACTTCAGCTTCTAGAGAAGTACCAGAAGATTTATTATTTGAAGCAGAAGAACCTGAAACTAACTATACAGAAGATGCACTAGATGAACTATTAAATGAATACGAGCGAGACGAAAAAGTTAATATAAATGAGCAAAAATCATCAGCTAATAAACAACAGAAGCAGTCAGATATAGTTGTTAAAAAGGCAAAAAAAAGCCGAGCTTTACCATCAATTGCCGATCACGCAGTGCCTCGGCAAAGCCGAGACCGAGCTAGTAAAACTTTATTAGCTTTAGGCAGAAGAGCCGATAGCTACACCCAAGATACCGATGGCATGACGGTAATGGCAGCTAGTCTTAAAATGGGTGCTGTGGGTATGGCTTTTGCTCATAAATTACTAGAGAACCGAGAAGAAAGAAAATTAAAGGCTACTATTGACAGAATTTTGGCTGCCCAAGAAAGAACGAGTCAACTTGTAGATCGCTCCTTATCTCTCAAACAAAAAGCAGCTAAAGAAGAGCCAGAAATTGATAGTGAACCAGATTTAGATGACGAGCTAGAAGTAGATGAGAACTTAGATACTGATGTAGAGATTGAATCAGATGATGAATTAGATTTAGAAAATGATATTACCGAGCAATTAGATAAAGCAGTTAAAACAATCGATCGCCAGCTCGTAGATATAGACCCAGATATCTCATCTGAAACCATTGTTATCGATCGCTCTGCTGATTTTTTTGAACAGTTAGAACAAATTAATGCTGCTTTGGATCGACTCGAACAAAAATTAGATTCCTTAGAAGAGAGGATTGTACGTCTAGAACAATTATTGGATAAACAAGAAAAAGGAATAGAAAATAATGATGAGTTAGTCTCAGAAAATAATAAAGATTCCGATTTCTGGGATGAAGATGATTCAAGTCAGTCAGATGAAGAAGAAGCAGAAGAAGTAGAAGATTTAGATACTCAACTAGTTAATGTGTTGCTAGATGTTAGCGAAAAATACGAGCAAATTAATCCTAACCCTAACTCAAGTCCAGAAATTCCTATCGGCGATAGTTGCAGATTATATAGCGATCGCGATGAGGATAAAACAGTTATTACTATTGAAGAACGAGATAATGAGGAAGTCACAGAAATTTTTAAAGTGACGATCGAGAATGGTAAAGATGAGTTTGTTATCGATAAAGATGAGTTAGAAGAAGATGAAAAACAAGCTATTGTAGCTGCTTTTAGTCAAAAACTAGAGGAAATTGATGATTATTTGGACAAACAACAAAAACAAGATCGCTCAAAAAAGCAGAAGCAAATAGCGATGATTGATTAGTTAAAGATTATAATAAACATTATAATTACCTTGGTGTTTACTACTATGTACACTCTCAAACTTACTACAGTTGGTTCTTCTACAGGAGTAGTCATTCCTAAAGAAATGCTCAAAAACCTTAAATTAAACAAGGGTGATTCGTTATATGCTGTAGAAACGCCTGATGGTTATGTTTTAACTCCTTACAACCCAGAGATAGAGGAACAGATTCAAAAAGGTCGTCAATTTATGAAACAGTATCGAGAAACTTTTAAAGCTCTAGCTGAATGAACTCTTTTGTTTGGATCGAGCCTGTAGCTTTAAAATTACTCCACGGTGAAAGTCTTGCCGAACATGGTGGACTAGCAGGTATTAGAGATGAAGGATTATTGATGTCTGCTTTAGCTCGTCCACAAAATCTTTTTGCCTATGAAAATGTTACTGATATTTCTCGATTAGCTGCTGCTTATGCTTATGGTATTACCAAGAACCATCCTTTTGTAGACGGAAATAAACGTGCCGCTTTTCTCTCTATTGGTTTATTTTTGGCTTTAAATGGTTTTATCCTTGAAGTAGAACCATCTGTTGCCGTAAATACCATGCTTGCCTTGGCTGCTGGTAATTTAAATGAAGTCGAATTGACAAAATGGATATATGCGCATATCCAACGGGTTTAAAAACTAATGGTGAAGCAGCAACTGACTATCTCAAAAGCAAAATTATTCTAATCAATAAAAACTAGACAAAAAGACTAGAAATAATGGTTCATTTGTCATAAGACGAAACTCCTGAACGCAACATATATTTATCTTGTACGCAACTTAAATTACATAAAAAGTCTATAAAATGCAAGCAAGATTAGATTTCTCTTCTCTACCTAAATATCTCAAGATTCGTCAAAGCGATTTACCTTACGCCATAGGATTGGCATTAGGAATAGGTTATTTAGCTATTAACGATACTTTCTTTGTTATCGTTCTTGCTAGTTTAGCTTTAGTTTTTGGCGCAATGTACTACTGTGCAAAGATCGTCCCCTTTTTAGAAAAAACTATCGGACATCGTATTAGTATTTGGCACGTAGGAGTATTGGTACTGGGAGCAACTATGGTACTGGGATTAGTCGAACCAGCTAACGCAGTATTTCTTAGCGATCTAGAGAGCAAAGTTACTGATTTGCTTACTAGTTCATCTAGTGGTATCACTGCAGAAAGTATCGGGTTAATCTTCGATTTTTTCCGAGTTGTATTTATTTTATTTATAGTTGCTGCTGCTATTTTTGCTTTCGTTCAAGCACAACAAGGAAATGACCCCAGACCAATTGTCGGCACTATCGTTATCGCTCTTGGCACGATTATGGGTGTGGATGTACTGACAGTTTTGATAGCTGGAGGGAGCGCAGCTTAAAAGGTTAGTAGCTAAATGGTTAGTAGCGAAGTTGATTTGTGAAGACAGGGTGTCGGGGCGCGAAGGGGGCTTGTATCAACAAGATTCAGTAGATGGACAAGTTTTTGATTGGCGCGATCGCCAACCCCTCATTGATTTTTATGGCGATTCGGTTTTAGTACTAAAGTTCTAAAAAATACGGTATTAATATAAATATTAATTATAGAATCCTGCTG
>JASJDJ010000248.1 GCA_030065635.1 Xenococcaceae cyanobacterium MO_188.B32 | reverse complement strand
TTCAGTCTAAAATTATTCTTACTAGAATTTATTAAAATATACAATTAATTTTGTTGAAGTACTTATTGGTGAAGATAAACTGCTGGATAATCGTCTCATCAGACAACATGACCGAGTTAGTAGTAGCTCGTATTTTTACCAAATAGCTTAGTGGTTAAAACAGACATCTGAATAATTGACCAATTAAAAAGCGTCCCCCCTGGAGGGGGACGCTCTTGACCAAATTTTAGGGGAAGTTAACGCTAACTCTTAGCCGTTGATAGCAGGAGCAGTAAGAGCTACGGGATCCGCTTCAGCACTTGCTAAGTCTAAGGGGAAGTTGTGAGCGTTACGTTCGTGCATTACTTCAAAGCCGAGGTTAGCACGGTTTAAAATGTCAGCCCAAGTGTTCACTACATGTCCTTGAGAATCCATTACGGATTGGTTGAAGTTGAATCCGTTGAGGTTGAAGGCCATGGTGGAAATACCCATTGCTGTAAACCAGATGCCGATTACAGGCCATGCTCCTAAGAAGAAGTGTAAGGAACGGCTGTTGTTGAAGGATGCGTATTGGAAGATTAAACGTCCAAAGTATCCGTGTGCAGCTACGATGTTGTAAGTTTCCTCTTCTTGTCCGAACTTGTAACCGTAGTTCTGAGACTCAGTTTCAGTTGTTTCGCGAACTAAGGAAGAAGTTACCAAGGAACCGTGCATAGCGGAGAATAAAGAACCACCGAATACACCAGCTACACCGAGCATATGGAAGGGGTGCATTAAGATGTTGTGCTCAGCTTGGAACACTAACATGAAGTTGAATGTACCACTGATTCCTAAAGGCATTCCATCAGAGAAGGAACCTTGTCCTAAGGGATAGATTAAGAATACTGCTGTAGCTGCGGATACAGGTGCAGAGTAGGCTACGCAAATCCAAGGGCGCATTCCTAAGCGGAAGGACAATTCCCACTGACGACCCATGTAGCAGAATACACCGATCAAGAAGTGGAAGATTGTTAACTGGTAAGGACCACCGTTGTACAACCACTCATCTAAGGAAGCTGCTTCCCAGATGGGGTAGAAGTGAAGACCAATCGCGTTGGAAGAAGGTACAACCGCACCAGAGATGATGTTGTTTCCGTACAATAAAGAACCTGCTACGGGCTCGCGGATTCCATCGATGTCTACTGGAGGTGCTGCTACAAATGCGATTAAGAAACAAGTTGTTGCTGCGAGGAGGGTAGGAATCATCAGGACGCCGAACCAACCGATGTAGATGCGGTTGTTGGTGCTAGTGATGAATCCACAGAATCTTTCCCATGCACTTTGGCTTTGGGTTTGTTGTAATGTGGTTGTCATGTGTTTATGATTGCGTTGGTTTTTTATTTATGTACTTATATTAACTGATTTGTAACGAAATGTGAATCTATCGAACGATAGATGTTTTATATAATTTTGATAAGTTGGGTTTATATAAAGGGCGATTATACTTTTTCTGACACTTAAGCGATCGAGGTAAAATCGGCGAAGCTAAGACTGTCTGCTTGTACTCCATGTAAGATTGCTAAAAGCTCGTTGTTGTCAGCATTGTGAATGAGGCTATTGTTAGCATTAGCATCAATTCCCTGAGTAATTACCAATTGTTCAAAATTAAGACCGCTAAATAGCCCTAGAGAGTCTTGACCTATTTCAAAGTCAATAATAGTGTCAGTTCCATCTCCAGTAGCTAAAATAAACAAATCCGAGCCCAGTCCCCCAGTAAGGATATCATCACCCCGACCACCTTCAAGGCGATCGCTGCCATCTCTACCGTCGATAACATTATCTCCTGCATCTCCTGTGAGAGTATCGTTATAAGCTGACCCAACAATGTTTTCGATATTAGTTAGAGTATCTTCACCACCGTGAGTATTGAGAATTGCTTCTGACCATACATCTGCTAATTTATCGTAGCCACTTTGATTTAAGTGAATGCCGTCGCCACTAAAGTCACTGTTATTTAAACCCACATTAAAGATATCGACGAAAGTAACATTATCACCTCGGTCAGAACGGGGGTTAACAATTTCACTTTCTACTCTGTTGCTGAATTCTGCTGTTTTCGCTTCTATACTAGAGTTGGACTTATTGGGTATGACAGAAGCCACTAACACATTAGTGTGAGGAGAATCGGCAGTAATACGATCGACTAAAGTACCTAACTCGCTAAGGGCATTGTTAACACTATCTCCTTGAAGTAGGTCATTAGTCCCTGCCATTAGTAATACCATATTCGGGCGATCGCTCAAAGCATCTTCAATATTGGTATAAATCGGCGCACCTGGATTATTAAAACCTTGAGTACCATTTACATTATCGGTAAGTTCATCAATAGTTAAACCACCTCTTCCTTCATGATCGCGATCGATATTTGATGGACCACTAGCAGCTTTACCGACAAAATCGAGATTAAACCCTTTAGAAATGGCTAAGTCAGTCCATAAATTAGTACGATAGCCACCAATATTACTGTTATTGGGATATCCTCTTGTATTAGAGTCTCCCAAAGGTAAAATCTTCAAGGGCTGGTCATCAGCAGTAGTAAATTTACGACTAGCAAAACCCAAACTGAGGTCTACTACTACACCCGCAGTGTCATAATCATAATTAACTGTATCGATACCCAAACCACCATCAATTACATTATTGCCTGCTCCTGGTTTAATTACATCATGACCATCAAGAGCATCAATATTGTTGTTTTGTGAATCTCCTACTAAAATATCGTCGCCGTTAGTAGCTGAAGCAGGAGGTTGAGTATTAGTTTCTAAAGGAATAAACTCTATATAGTCTACTCTTGCCCATTCTCCTCGATCGGCTGTACCTGTCAGGGTAATATTTTCACCTTGAGTAATTGCTATATTTTCATCTAAGGTGAACTCCACGAAAGTTTGGCTTGTTGCCCAACCCTTACCCAGATTCTGGTCTAAATTGAGGTTATAAATATTGTTACCAATCTGTGCTGTGAGGGTAGATTGACCATCATTTTCATCATAATAGCCAATTTTTACTTTATAGTTACCATCCGCACCATTAAATAGAGTGCTTAAACTACCTTGAGAGTTACCAGATTTAAAAAGACTGACTAATTTATTATTAGAAGCAACATTGTTAGATTCTATGACATAACCATTACTAATGATATCTTCGGCTTCTAGGCGAATAGGTTCTGCTACTGTTGGTAAAGGTTCTGAGTTACTTACCACAGGAATAAATTTGATATAGTCTACTCTTGCCCATTCTGCCTGGTTAGCTATTCCTGCAATACTAATTGTCTGTCCGTTGACAATTTCGAGATTGGTAAAGATTTGCTTTTGAACTAAATTTTTGTTGCTAACTCCAGCACTGCCCAGATTTTGGTTTAAATTCCAGTTCGATCGATCGGCACCAATTTGCACAGATAAATTTGCCTGTCCATCACTTTCATCAAAGTAGCCGATCTCGACATCATAGTTGCCTGTAACTCCTGTAAACTGAGCTACAGCACTCCCCTGATTATTACCACTATTCCAGAGGCTAATTAATTGATTACCAGAGGCAGGACTTTTACCCGATTCTACTAAGTAGTTAGTCAGGTTCATGGTTTCGGCTTCAATAATAATAGTTTCGCCAGCAGGTGGAGGAGATACAACAGTCGGATTATCGTTATCTACGATAGTTAATAATGCTGTATTTTGATTGCCTAAAGTTGCTCCTCCTGTGGGATTAACTAAACTTAGATTGATGGTTTCGTTGGTTTCGTTATTACTATCATCAATAATAGGTACGGTAACGGTTTTGCTCACTTCTCCATCAGCAAAATTAATAGTTATAGGAGAATTATTGTAATCTGTGCTGCTGGCACTACCATCGCTAAGATTAAGAACAACACTAACTTCTCCATTACTACCATCTGTGCGAACTAATTCTACTGTCTGTATTGGAGTACCATCTTCATTAACACTAAAATTAGCATTACTAAAAGAAATACTGCCTGCACTGGGAAGATTTTCTACTACAGGAATAAATTCGATAAAATCGATCCTTGCCCATTCCCCCGCTGGACTACTCGCTGTCCCTTTAAGAGTAATAGTTTGATTCGGGTTTAGCTGTACTCCTTGAATAGTTTGAGTTCTGAAACTTTTATTACTAGCATTTCCAGAACCAGTATTTTCATCTAAGTTCCAGTTGGCTATAGAAACATTATCAATATCTAACTCTAATTGACCAATGCCATCGTTTTCATCATAATAGCCGATGATAATATCATACTTTCCTGCTGCCTCGGCAAATTGATAAGAAGCTGTACCTGTTGCACCAGGAGTTAGATTACCTGGTTCTAATAAACTAATATATTTCCCCTCTGAAGCAAAATTACCATTTTCGATAAAATAACCATTAAGACTAAGATTTTCAGCTTCAATACGAATTGATGACATTTTTTTTCCGTGCAATAAAAGTTTAGAAATAAACGATCTTCCCGATAAATACTTGAGAAATTAAAATCTTTATATAAAAGTAAAAATATTACCAACTATTTTTTAGTTAGTACCACTTAAAAAATGCCACACTTAAGTATTGATTGTCTATTGCTATAGTCTTAATTAACTAAAAGTTTATCTTAATGTGAAGTAAATTCTTTATTTGTTTATAATCGAGATAAAAATAAGCTGCTTAAAATAAATTGCCGAACTGATTTTTGGCTACTTAAGAGTGAATTTTTTCCTAATTTACGCCTCATTATTTATTGCCGATATCTCCAATTTCTATTGTTATGAAAAATTATCAAGTTGCCAGCTTCAAATTAGCCTTTAAACTCAATTTGTGAGAAATGCGGGCGATATTTATCGAAAACCTCGAGGTTTTTCTTGTGGGCGAACTACAGACATGATTCGCGCCTCCCAGAACTCGTCATGAGGTCACCGTTACACCGCCGTAAAACGACGGTGCCTGCGGTGACCGGCGTTCCCCGGTCAAAATTCGCGAAGACCAATCGCGAATCATTTTGCTATTTGTCCAAAGTCCAATAGGAAATATAAGCTAAGTTAATGTTAAGAAATCTTATTAAATTTTACAAAGTGAACTAAACTAGTTTATTAACTAACTAGTTGGTTTAATAGATCCATTATGTCACTCACACTCTCGCCCCGTGCGCGTGTAATCCAAGCTGCTCTAAATCTGTTCTACGCTGAGGGCTTTCACTCAGTTGGAACGAATCGGATCTGTTCTGAAGCCAAAGTGAATAAGAGTACGCTCTATCACCTTTTTCCCTCAAAAATAGATATGGTTCTGGCTGCACTTGAGGTATACGCAAGCGATATTACTAGGAAATTCAAGGAGATCGCCAAATCTAAAATACCCGCTGAACAAAAGCTTGAGCAGCTCTTTGAGACGCCCTTTCGGGCTAATCAAGCTCTCAAGCAGCAGCTTGGAGATGTCAAAGGTTGCTTTGTTGGCAATATTGCACTTGAGCTTGCTGGTAAAGAGGAAAGAGTTAGGACATATCTGACCTACGTTTTTCAGACTTGGGCTGAGTCAATAGAACCCATTGTGAAGGAGCTAGCCATCAACCAGCGCGTTGATACGCAAAAAGTTTCCCGCTCAATGATTGCTTACCTCCAAGGGGCGATTTTGATGTCTAAGGCACACAACGACCCGCAGTTCATCAAGGATTTTGCCAAGTCTGCATCTGCACTTGTGCTTTGATACCTGTGCTTAAAGATTAGAGCTGCTCAAAGTCTTTTTTGTGTTTTTTAAACCAACTAGTTTGTTCAATTAATTGGTGACTAATCATGCCTACCTTCAATCCCGTCAACCCGAAAACTGCTGATGACGAGGCCAAAGCTGCCCTCGATCTGGTTCAAGTTACCTTTGGCGGAATTCCTAATTTGATGAAAATGCTAGCGATTGCTCCTAATGTTCTCAAAGGCATCATGGCATTCAACCAGGAAGTTACGAGTGGGGAACTGACGACTTCACTAGTAGAGCAAGTTGCTTTGGTAACCTCAGGGATAAATCAATGTGAATACTGTGTTGCGGCCCACGTGCATGTTGGACAACAGACTGGACTGAGCCGCGACGAATTGATCTGTAATCTTCAAGGTGAAGCAAGCGATTCCAAAACTCAAGCAGTACTTAATTTTGCCAGAGCAGTTGTCAACAATCGGGGTCAAGTTGATGTATCACTGGTCAATGCACTTCGAGACCATGGACTCAGCAATAAAGCGATCGTCGAAATTGTTGGGGTAATCGGTCTTTACACCTTTTTGAATTACGTGAAACATTTGACAGAGCCAACACTTGACTTTCCTGTGGTAGAAGAATTTCAACCTAAAGTCTCAGTGTAGTAACGCAACCTAAGACTAATTTACTTAAACTTTGCTATGAATAAATCCCACTAAATTAGAGGCTGTACTCATTTAATGCGTAGCGTTTATTTAGTGAATTTGTCTTATCCGTTATCTAGCTGGAGAACGTTTTGAAACTCCCAAGCAGCCATAAATAGCGAGAAATGTTTCTGTGAAGACAACTTTAACAACAATAAAAAGGAGATAAAACAATGACTAATACATCAAACAACTTAAGTGAACACCAGGCAATTAAACAAACCGTCCAGTTCTATATTGATAGTGCGATCGCTGGTAAATCGGAAATCATGAGTCGTGCCTTTAGTAAAGATGCAACTATCTATGGTTTTGTTTATCCAGACTTGACCAAGCCTGAAAAAAGTACACTGCTTTCGGGGTCAATCCAGGCACTCTTTGATTTTGTTGACAGCACCGAACCAGTACAAAACCTCAAGGTGGAATTTGTGCGTATAGATATTGTCGGCACATCAGCTAACGTCAAACTAGAACTCTACGATTGGCTTGGTATGAGATTTACTGATTCCCTTAACCTTCTCAAGACTGTTGAAGGGTGGAAAATTGTGAGCAAAGTTTTCCATCAATCGACTTAATATGGGGGAGAGCCGAGATACGTGTAAAATAGTGCAAGATAGCCTTTAAACCCTTGCCCCATCTGGGTTTCATTTTTCAGTACTTTTGCTCTATTTACTTCCGAATATTTTCCCTAATCAGTCCAGAAACTCTCGA
>JASJDJ010000247.1 GCA_030065635.1 Xenococcaceae cyanobacterium MO_188.B32 | reverse complement strand
AGCGATCGTCAATCGAGTGGGCTGATATTTTTGTGGTACTAATTGCTGAAAAGTCAGGGATGTCTGTGACCTAGCTAGAGAAGACTGTAAGCTTAAAATTGCTGCGCTCGCTGTAGCTATTATTAGTTTATCGGTTAAGTTCATTTGTCATAAATCGATAATTATTTTATTATTGACTTCTTCCTCCACCTTCACTCCTGAACATCGCTAAACGGACATCTCACGGTGCTTGGGAGACCCCAGCACCCGTGTCCTCAGGAAGAGGATTTCTACTGGAGTTAAACCCCTTCGGCGGGTTGACTCTTCATTTAAAGTTTATAGAAGAGCGCCTCGAACTAAATGCAAATTTTGCACTTTGTCCCAACAGATGCCAGTTAAAATCGCTTGGCGAAAATCGGCATCAATCAGTCGTGCATTGGTAAAGTTCGCATTAGTTAAATTGGCCTGTCGAAAAGAAGTGCCACAGTAAGAAGAAATTGCCAGAGTAATACTCAAAACAAAAGCATCTCGGCGATCGCCAGATAATGCCCTCTTGCTAATTAACACGGAGCTAATAGCTATAGCTGTTGCTCCCAGTCCTGCCCCAAAGCTTCTTCCTGCCAGCACTCCACTAATGGCAACCAGAAAAAACAAAATATTGCTCATAGTTCCAGCACAAGCTCTGGCTACAGTGGCACTAATAGTAATAATTGTTAAGAAAACTAAGCCAAAAATACCCTTATTATATAATGCTTTGAAAGATAACGATCGCCTTTCTTGGTGAAAAATTTAGAAGAAAATATCTGCTAAGAGATATAAACCTTTGATTAATTTACATTATCTATATTAGTAAAAAGTACTATAGTAACAATACCAGAATTGGATTTAGCAGTATTTTTTTAGTTAGATATGCCGAATAAGACCCATGAGCAACAAAAATAATAGCTACCTTTTTACCAAGAAAATATTAGGCGCAGCCTTCGCAATTCCTTTGCTGATTGGTGGCTGCGGTGGTGGCGAGGTAGAATCTCAAGCTGCTGGAGCTAGAGCAGTTCCCGTAAAGTTAAAAACCTTAGAAACTGCTATTTTGATCGACAGTACTGAATATGTCGGGACTCTAGAGGCGCAAGGAAGAGTAAATTTAGCACCGAGAATTAATGGTCGTATCCTTAGGATCTTTGTTAAACAGGGCGATCGCGTAAGTCGAGGACAACCAATAATCGAGCTAGAGCCTACACAACAACAAGAAGATGTTAATGCTGCAACTCAGGCCGTAAACTTAGAAAAAGCTAGGCTTGGTCAAGTTCAAGCCGAACTCAAAGCAGCAGAAGCAGATCGGGCTAGAGCAGCAGCAGAAGTAGAAGCTGCGAGAGCTAATTTGCAAGATGCTAAAGCTCAGGTAACCCTGGCCGAGATCAACATGAAACGCTCAAAAATGCTCGTGGAAGGGGGAGCGAGAGCTCAGCAAAATTTGGACGATACAACCCGCGAGTTAGATGGTGCGATCGCCCAGCGCGATTCCCGCCAAGAAACCCTTAATGCTGCCCTCAAATCTCTGGAAGCAGCAGAAAGGCGGGTGGATCAATCTCTCGCCAATATAGATAGTCAAAAAGCAGCAGTTGGACAGGCTGAAGCTCAGTTGGGTTCAGTTGGTCAAAACTTAGCTTTTAATACTATTAACGCCCCGATCGGCGGAATTGTCGGTAGTTTTAACGAGAAAAAAGTTGGAGACTTTGTCAATATTGGCGAACAAATCACCACACTTACCAATAATCAAACCTTCGACCTCAATATTGGGATTCCTACTGAATATCGCTCGCAATTGAAATTAGGACTGCCCGTTAAAATCATCAATGAGGATGGCAGTGACGGAGTTACAGGTAAAATCACCTTCATTTCACCCGTAGTAAATCAAAGTACTCAAGCTATTCAAACTAAGGTAAGTTTCCAGAACGATGGTAGCCTAAGAGATAGAGAGTATGTTCGGGTTAAAGTTATTTGGCAAGAGCAACCAGGTTTGTTAGTGCCTACCAGAGCCGTATCTATCCTGGGGGGGCAGAAATTTGTCTATGTGGCAACCCCAGGAGACTCGGAGGAAGCAGAGCTAGTTGCCAAGCAGCAACCAGTTACTCTTGGAACTATCCAGGGTCAGGCATACCAAGTTATTTCTGGTGTGGAAGAAGGAGAGCAAATCGTGGTCACCAGGATACTCGACCTCAAAGATGGCACACCGATTACTGAGGAATCTTTGACTAGCGAACAGCTCCTAGAAAAATAAGTACTTTTAACAGTTAAATATGGCGCAAGCAATCTACAGCTTCGACCATTATTTATTGTTAACTGAATTTACTCAAAATCAGGAAGTAATCCTAAAATAACTCCTAAGACCCTCAGCTTGAAAATCCTACTCCCGAAAATCGATGTTATTTTCTATTGCCACACCCTTTATTAAACGACCAGTTTTAACTACCGTCTGTACCATTCTGATTATTTTGGTAGGCACGATCGCCATGGCACTTTTGCCCTTGGATAAGCTGCCAGAGATTGCCCCCAAGAGGGTTTCGGTAACAGCCAACTATGTGGGTGCAGATGCCAAAACCACCGTTGATAACGTAACCACCGTCCTAGAAAGGGAAATCAACGGGGTGGAGGATGTGAAATGGATTGATTCATTTACTGACAATAATGGTAATGCGACGATTAACGTCAACTTTCCCGTGGAAAATGATAAAAATATGTCCCAGGTACTGGTGCAAAACCGAGTATCTCAAGCACAGGCCGATTTGCCCCAAGCTGTACTCGCTACAGGACTAAAAACCGAACAGCAATCTCCTAGTGTTACCTTAGCCTATTCTTTTTATGCCGAAAAGGATGAGAATGGGGAGTACCTCTATGACAAAGTTTTTATTAACAACTACGTTGACCGCTATGTTTGGAACGATCTGAGACGGATTAAAGGGGTAGGTAGTCTGACACTCTATGGAAGTGCTAAATATGCAATGCGCATCTGGGTAGATCCCGACAAGCTGGCTGCCAGAGGTTTAACAGCATCAGATGTGGTTGACACCATTAATGAACAGAATGTCGATATTGGGACGGGAGCAGTAGGGAAGCAGCCCTCTCTCCCTGGTCAGGATTTCGAGTTTCCCCTCAAAGTCCAAGGTCGCTTCCTAACTGCCGAAGAAGCTGAAGATATGGTAGTGCAAGTAGGCGAAAATGGCGAACTGATCAGAATTAGGGATATTGGGAGAGCGGAACTGGGAGTAGAAAATTACGATACTACCTCTTTCGTGGATGAGAATGTTCCTGGCGTTGCATTATTAATCTATCAACTCCCTGGCACTAATGCGCTGGAGACAGCCGATGCAGTCAAGGCCAAAATGGCTGAGCTGGAAGCATCTTTTCCTCCTGGTTTAAAACAGGCAATCGTTACAGACAATACTTTGTTTGTCAATGCCTCCCTAGCAGATTTGGTTGTCACCCTAATACAAGCAATCTCTTTGGTGGTTTTGATTATTTTCGTTTTCTTGCAAGATTGGCGCACCACTCTGATTCCTGCAATTGCTATTCCTGTAGCGATGTTGGGGGCGTTAATTGCTGCCTTAGCTCTGGGTTTCACTCTCAATAATATGAGCTTGTTCTCCTTGATCTTGGCAACGGGATTAGTTGTAGATGACGGGATTGTAGTCGTAGAGGGGGTCTCGACCAAATTATCCCAGGGGATGAGACCACTCCAGGCAGCCCTTGATTCTATGGAAGAACTATCGGGAGCAGTCATAGCGACTTCGTTGGTATTGATTGCAGTGTTTGTTCCCGTCTCTTTCTTCCCAGGTAGTGCAGGGGTTGTTTATAAACAATTTGCCCTGATTATGGCTGCTGCGGTTACATTCTCTACCTTTAACGCTCTTTCCTTCTCCCCAACTATGTCAGCGCTCCTGATGAAACCCCAGGAGGAAACCAAAGGCCCTCTAGGTAAATTCTTTAATCTCTTCAATAGGTTCTTTGCCTGGGTTACAGTACAATATCGGCGTCTACTGGAATTACTGACTCGTTTCAAACTGATTATTATTGCCGTATTTATTACTGGTCTAGTAGCAACGGGCTGGGTTTACCAGACCGTACCCCAAGGATTTATTCCTGACGAAGACCAAGGCTACTTTTTTGCCATAGTAGAAGGACCTCCTGGAGTTTCTCTCAACTATACCAACGAAATTACCAAACAGGTGATGCCAGAAATCATGAAGTTTGAGGAAGTCGAACATGCCTTGACCTTAAATGGATTTTCTTTTGATGGGCAGAACAGCAATAAAGCAGTTATGTTCATCAAATTACATCCTTGGGATGAGCGACCTGGCGCAAAGCATTCTGTCTATAGTGTTATGAATCGCTTAAATCAGGTATTTCAGGAAAAAATAGACGGGGCTAGGGTTTTTGCGGTTAATGCTCCTGCTGTGGATGGTTTGAGTAACTTTAGTGGTTCGGAGATCTTCATTCAAGACCGTCAATTGAAAGGTACAGCAGCACTAATTGATAACACCCAACGGGTGCTCCAAACAGCCAACCAACGTCCTGAAATTGCTGCTGCCTTTAGCACTTTTACCTTCGATAGCCCCATGCTGGAAGCTGATATCGATCGGGATAAAGCCAAGGCGCAGAATGTTGACATTAACGAAATTATGACCACGTTACAGACCTATCTGGGTTCTAACTATGTCAACCAGTTCGTGCTAGATGGTCGATTATATCGGGTTTATGCTCAGGCGGAATCTGATTCTCGGGCTAACCCCGAAGATATTAAGCAACTTTACGTCCGTTCGCGGGATGGAGACTTGATTCAATTGAGTAACCTCGTAGCAGCAGAGCCAATTTCCTATCCGCCCATCATAACTAACTACAATGTTTTTCCCGCAATTAAAATCAACGTTGGTCCCGCACCAGGCTATAGTTCGGGACAGGTAATTGCAGCCATGGAGGAAGTAGCAGAACAAACCCTACAACCAGGTTTTGGCTATGAATGGACAGCTACCGCAGCAGAGGAAAAAGAATCAGCGGGTGCTGCACCGATTATCTTTGGTTTCGGTTTTGTGATGGTGTTTTTGGTCCTGGCAGCTCAGTACGAAAGCTACATCGACCCGACAATTATTATGCTCACCGTACCTCTAGCAATTTTGGGTGCTGTGGGTGGAATTTGGTTACGGTCTATGTGGCAAGGTATGCCCTTCAATCCCGGAGCAGGGATTTGGCCTATTCTGAACAATAATATTTACTGTCAGGTGGGTTTGGTAATGCTGATTGGGATGGCAAGTAAGAACGCCATTCTGATTGTGGAATTTGCCAACCAGTCTCGGGATTTAGGGATGAGCATCACCAAGGCAGCGATTAATGCTGGCGAACAGCGTTTGCGCCCCATTCTCATGACGGCGTTTTCTTCCCTATTCGGTTTCCTCCCCTTGGTAATTGCTGATGGTGCTGGGGCGATCGGTCGTTGGTCTTTGGGAACTGCCGTTTTCGGTGGACTGGCTGTCTCTACTCTTTTATGTTTGCTGTTTGTCCCCAACCTCTATATCGTGATTAAGACCCTAGAGCAGAACTTCTTGTTGAAAGGAGGCAAACCACCTAAGGGGGGCAAACGCGGTAAGGGAGGTCCTCCTGATACGCCAGAAGAGCCTCAAGGACCTAAACAACCTCAGACTCCAGAAGAGAAGCCTATCCCTAGTTTTAAAACATCCACGCAGAATCAGTAAAAAATAAGACGATGAATAGAGGAAATAACTTTTTTTCCTCTATTTCTAGTTTTTAACCCGTTTTTTTTGCCGAGTACAATTTAGGATTAATTTAAATGTTTAAAGATTGGAATTTTGACGATTGGGCAAATCATATTTTGTTTGTATTTACCGTTTTACTTTTGGTTTATTCTTTTATATTTATCTAAATTTTGTGAGAAGGGGCGTATAGACTGGGAACATTTCTTTCTCAGACAGTCCCTAAATGTAAATCGATACAAAAATTAGCCTACTCTCTGGGTGCAAAATTAGTACATTTGTCGTTTTATTACCCCAACGTCAATCTGAGCAATCAGCTCTGGAAGTACGTCTACTCCCGATATTAAATATCGGGAGTAGTTCGGTGTATGCTATCAATTAAATTAGTGTGAGGAGTTATTTGAATGAATTTGCATACCCATGCTTTAGAAGTCCTTAAGAAGACTAGTAGGACTTTCTATATCCCCATTAGTCTTTTACCAGAAAAATTGCAAGCAGCAGTGGCATCAGCCTACTTGTGTATGCGCTCGATCGATGAAATTGAGGATCATGCAGAATTAGATAACTTTACCAAAGCAAAATTATTAAAGCAAATTAGTCTAAATTTACAAGAAACTGTCAATAATTCTCATTCCCATCATTTTACTCAAGGTTTAGAAGCTTATCGGCAAATTTTACCTGAAGTAACCTTACAACTGGGAGAATGGTCCATACTAGCACCAGAAACTATTGCCCCACGTATTTGGGATGCTACGGCAGCGATGGCAGACCGCATGGCCTATTGGGCAGAACACAATTGGACAATTAAAACCGAAGCAGATTTAGACCGTTACACTTTTAGTGTTGCTGGCGCAGTAGGATTATTACTTTCCGATCTGTGGGCTTGGTATGATGGAACTCAAACTAATCGTGCCCATGCTATTGGTTTTGGTCGTGGTTTACAAGCTGTAAATATTGTTCGTAATCATGGTGAAGATCTAAAACGAGGAGTTAGTTTTTTACCTGCTGATTGGACTATGAAAGATCTGCATGCTTATGCCCGTCGTAATCTCAAATTAGCCGATTTATATACTCAATCTTTAAATTCAGGCCCAGCATTAGACTTTTGCCGAATTCCTTTGGCTTTAGCCTATGGAACTTTAGACGCTATTGCGTTAGGAAAAGAAAAACTAACTCGTAATGAGGTATTAACCTTAGTGGAACAATTCGTTGCGCCCACAATAGAAGTAGTTATATAGGTCTTTTGACACTCCCTCGCTCCTTGACGAGGGATTCTTCTCGACTAAAGCAAAACTGCTAAAGAAGGAAGCTTTTTATCCTGACTGCTGCCCACAGCCAGCTTTTTAATTAGTACGGCACTGTTATAGTCCCT
>JASJDJ010000246.1 GCA_030065635.1 Xenococcaceae cyanobacterium MO_188.B32 | reverse complement strand
CCCAGATATATTAAGGATTTAGCTATTTTGAGGTTAAAGTATTGATATATCAGGCTTTCACCCCTTTTTGAACCTAGTTTTTTGTCAAAGTCCCGCTAATAGCTGATAGCTAAAAATCAGCCAATTATAAGCGTAGTCCATTCAATTGAAAACTGCTGTAACCTCGGAGTTCGGTACCCGCTTTTCTCACCCCAAAGGCGATCGGCAAAGCTAAAAAGTCTACTACATCAAGGTTTGAACCTGGTGTTCGCTCAGTCACGGAACACGACAGTGTGTTGTGAGAGTTCCTGCCTACATCAAAATCAATTAGACTGGGCAAAAAAGCAATTCGAGATTATCGAGAGTCATCTCAGGTATCGCATTGAACATCAACCTAAAGAGCTGGAGCAAGCTTTTGTCGATATCTTTCTGGACTCTTACCACAAGCCACCACGCCAAATCATTCTGGACATGGATGTAACTGTGCGACCCGTTTAGTACAAAAGTAGCGCGAATACGTAGTACTAGCTAGGCAAAGGAAAATAGACAAAGTTAAGGAATATTAAGAAATTAGTCAAATTAACCAGTCATTTTTCACTGAACCTTGACAACTGAATACTCTGTGTAGGTGAAAGAGCCTGTAATAAGGTACTAAATACTAATAAAAGTCTAAGCCCTTAAGCCCTACTCTCCAGGTGTTAGGAGTAAAAGCATAACCCCTACTGTAGCGACTGGTCATCAATCGGTAAAGCGGGGTTAAACGGGGTAATAACTGGCAGTCTGAGCTGGTTATCCCCTAGCAAGAATTCTATAAAACTCATTTCTGAGTTAAACCCGATAATCAAGGGATGGTGCAATTACTTTAAATCAGTCTGTAGTAAAGAAATCTACTCTGAGTTATATAGATTAACTCATATCAGAATACGCAGATGGGCTGACAGAAGACACCCGAATAAAAACAAACACTGGGTGACAAAAAAGTACTGGACAACAAGAGGAAATGATAACTGGGTATTTGGATGTAAACACAAAGATAATATCTTTGAATTAATAAAACACCAAAGAATAATTGGTCTAATTCGTGCTCAATGGTCGGAGACCAAAATCTTAGTCAGAGGAGATAGTGCTTATGCCCGCGAAGACATTATGCAATGGTGTGAAGACCAAGACAAAGTCGATTATGTCGGGCGCGATGTCAACGAATAGTCAGTTACAGAGGAGAGCGAATAATCTCATCACCAAGGCCAAAGATGATTATGGCAAGAGACTCGAACCAGTGAGTTCTTTGATGGAGCAGATGTTTTCTCCCGAAGAGGAAGTTAGTGAAGCGGAACAACTAGTCCCCCCGAGAGAAAACCCGGACAAAGTCGGACAGACGTGGAAGGGGGCTTGAATACTAGAGCTATCGGTTAGTGCTATAACCTAAGATGATGTAAGCCCCCTTTCCACCGCTACTGTAAGGGTTTGAGAGTGATGATTTTTCGTTAAGTGAGGACAAATAACCCCATTTTTAGTACTAAATTACTATTCCATTCTTAAAATTGAGGGTTACAATAAACCTGGATAAATCTGGGCAGCTAAGGCTCCGCGGGCGGTTGAATGGTCAAATTTTGGTTGAATATTTTTAAAATCCGCCCGCTCCGCGGGCGGGGGAAAGGGGGCTTTTTAAGTTAACGATCTCATGTATGACAGTTATCTTTCAGGATATGTCCCCCCTTTCCACCCCAGATTTACCTAGATTTTTTTTAGGGGGTGATTTGTCCAAGTCTGTCCGACTTTGTCATAGTTTATTGGAGCCCCAGCGAGAAAGGTATCGTTCCCACAGCACATAAGACGCAAGAATCCTGGAGTTGCGACCGCAGAGTAGTTACGAAAGTTACCTATGGCAGCTTGGCAAAATCTTCGCGATTTTATCTTAATTTTTTTCCCAATTTAGGTCTTTGAACCATTAGTATCTTGAGCAAACCTTAAACTTTTCTCTTATTATCAAAAAACTCGCTCCTCCACAGCTTGAATTATGCTTTCAACTCAATTTGTGAGAAAAGCGGGGGTAGAACCCAATTTTTTTATTTTAAATCTTGAATAATATTGAGAATTGCTGTTTTTTGAGATTCAATACTTTCTGTGAGCTTAAATTGAACTAAGGCTCTAGTAAGATTATGTTCTGAGTGTTTAGTTTTAAAGTAAATATTTCCTTCTAAATAATCGGTAAAAAATCTTAGTCCTAACTCGAAAGCAATCAAGCGAATCCCTTCATATAAATATTCGTAATCCTGTTCTGTCAGAAAATCTTTGGCTACAGAAAGATATCCTTGTAAAATAGCCCGAGCAAGTTCGAGTTCAAAGCTTACTGTTTCCCAGGTTTCTGTTTCTTCTCCGAGAGGATTACAGCCCGAGCGCAAACAATCACCAATGTCATAATGAACTAAACCTGGTTTGATAGTATCCAAATCGACCATAGCGATCGCTTTTCCTGTAGTTCGATCGATCATGATATTGTTAATCTTGGGATCGCCGTGAATCGGACGTAGTTGCAATCTCCCTTTAGATTTAGCATTTTCGAGGATATTTACCCAATCAGCGCGGTTTTCGAGCAATTTTAGACAATATTTTGCTTCAGGAGACGGTTTTATCTTGCTTGTTTCTAAAACTTTTTGATAATGCCGAAGATAGCTAGGAGTAATGTGAAATCCTTTTAAGGTATCTGCTAACTTGGCTACAGATAAATCACTAATAAGATAATGAAACGTCCCCAATCCATAGCCAATTTCTCGGGCATGATTTAAATTTTGAATAATGTCAAAAGAGCGAGCATTATCGATAAAACTAATCGCCCGCCAAAAAGAACCTTCTCGATCGAGCCAATGGTTTTGATTATTTTTAGTGTAGAGTACGCGAGGCACTTTCCAACGAGGACTTTGACTATCTAAATTGTTGTCTAATTTTTTTCCTACATAATCGCTGAAAGTGCAAATGTTTTGCATAACTAATTCTGGTTGAGAAAAAACTCGAGTATTAATTCGTTGCAAAATGAAATGCTTTTCTTCAGAATTATCCAGAGTTACCAAAAAAGTATTGTTGATATTACCATGTCCATATTCTTGGATGTCTATTATTGTTCCCTGGGTTTTAAATTGATTGGCAATGGTAATTAAATTATTCAAAATAGCAACTCTCTTCAGGTAATAACGACTAACAACTAACTACTAACAACTAACTACTAACAACTTAAGAATCTAATCGCTCGAACAAAGTAGCTAAAATTGTATTAGAGAATAAAAAGCCTTCGGGATCGTTTAATCTTAACCTCTCTTCTCCGTCGATCTCTAAAAATTCTACCCAACCTCGATCGCGATAGGGTTGTAAACAAGTGCGAATTTTTGCTTTTATTTCTCGCTCGAATTGGGATAAACTTATTCCTTCTGCTAAACGTAAGCCCAACATTAAAGTTTCCAAAATATAGTCTGTCTCTGAAATCCTTGGGACATCAATAATTGCCCCTGCTTCTACCCAAGCATAGTATTCTCTTCTAGTGCGGGGACGAGTAAATCTTTTTCCCTCTACATAACTAGCTGCACCCATACCAAACCCATAGTAAGCTTTATTTAACCAATAAACTCGATTGTGACGACATTGATATCCTGGCTTGGCATAATTAGAAACTTCATAATGTTCGTAACCTGCTTCTGTTAGCATTTGTTGCGCTAGCCTATACATAGCTGCCGTATCTTCATCGGTAGGTAGAGGTTTAATTCCTGGTTGATATTGTTTTCCAAAAGCTGTCACGGGTTCGAGGACTAAATCGTAACCAGAAATATGTTGGGGTGCTATCTCAATAGCCCGTGCCAGAGAATCTTGCCATTGGGAAATTGTTTGTTGGGGCAAACCCGAAATTAAATCTAGACTGAAATTAGCAATATTTGCTTGCCTAAATAGCTCGATCGCGCTAAAAATATCTTCAAGAGAATGCGATCGACCACAAGTTTGTAATAATTCTGCTTGAAACGCTTGTACTCCCAAACTAAACCTGTTGACTCCTACTGCCAAATAATCTTGTAATTGTGTACGATTAAAAGTACCTGGATCGATCTCCATAGAAATTTCTGCATCTGTTGCTATCCCAAACTTAGCTTCAACTTGCTGCAAAATTTTGGCGAGTAAAGCTGGAGGAAGCAGAGAAGGAGTACCCCCTCCAAAAAAAACAGTATTTAATTTTGATGCTAATAATTTCACTGTCTCAATTTCTTGACATAATCGATCGACATAATCCGTTACCATTATTGAAGTAGAAGTAGAAACACTATTACCTAATACAGAAATAGGAAAGTCGCAATAATAGCAACGGCGACGACAAAAAGGGATGTGAATATAGGCAGCAAGAGGAATAGTATTAAACAAAATATTTGTTTGTTTACTTAAAGACAAATTAGGCTTGCTCAACAATAAATTTGGCCTCATTAATGTAAATGTATTGCTATATACCTAGATATTGTAGAGGGATGTAACTTATTCTTGAGTAAATTATTTTTAGATAAATTTCTATCTCAAAAACTTTTGCTGAATAACGTTATTCCAAGGGATAGAACTCAATAATTTAACAACATCGTTATAGATATAATGTTAAGAATCAGATTTTGAATAGTAACTAAGGCTGTAAATTGATTAAAGTAATTATAAAGTTGTATTCTGCTTTTTTCAGTTCATTTATTTTATTTCAACTAAAACAATGGTTGACGTCATCATAATTATCATTTGTATCATTGCAGCAGTAAATATAGGTTTTGACTGCGTTCAATTGCTGCCAGACGACATTATAGACCAAGTATCTGACTTTGGTGCTTTACGTTTGGTAATTGCTGGTTTTGCTTCCATTATTGGTCTAGGTATAGGGGTTGTCGTCCAAACTACTTATCGCCGTTTAGAAGCTCAAATACGCAATACACCCATCGAAATAATTTTAACCAGGGCAATTGGTTTGGTGGTTGGCTTGTTGGTAGCTAATTTAATTTTAGCTCCGACTTTTCTTTTGCCCATACCTAAAGAGTTTGGTTTTGTTAAGCCAATGATTGCCATTTTAGGTAGTGTAATGTTTTCTTATTTGGGCATTAGTTTAGCGGATACTCATGGTCGTGTCTTTCTGCGTCTAATCAACCCGAATAGTTTTGAAACTATGCTTTTGGCAGAAGGAACTTTACAACCTACACCTACTAAAATTTTAGACACTAGTTCTATTATCGATGGTCGCATAGAAGAATTACTTAAAACTGGTTTCGTAGAAGGGCAAATTCTGATCCCCAAATTCGTTCTCCAAGAATTACAACAATTAGCAGATGGTAGTAACGATCAAAAAAGAGTACGGGGACGCAGGGGATTAGACATTCTCAACACTATGCAAGAGTCTTTTCCCGATCGCATTGTAATTAATAATGCTGACTATGAAGATATTAATACCGTCGATGCTAAGTTGGTACGTTTAGCCCAAGAAATTAACGGTGTTCTCATAACCAATGACTACAATCTAAGCAAAGTAGCCAATTTACAAAAAGTGGTTATTCTCAATGTTAATGATTTAGCTAAAGCAATACGTCCAATTTACTTACCAGGTGATAGTTTAGAGTTAAAAATTCTCAAAGAAGGTAAAGAACCTCAGCAGGGAATCGGCTATCTAGATGATGGAACAATGGTAGTAGTAGATGAAGGCGATAGTTATGTAGGTGGAGAGATTAGAGTGATTGTTACTTCTGCTTTGCAAACTTCTGCCGGCAGAATGATTTTTGCCAAACCGCTGTCAGAAAACTACTCTAAAGCCCTCAAATAACCTTAATTAAAACTTGATAAGCTAATAAAAGTAAACATAATTATCTCGGTACAAAAATGATCGTTCTTCCTGGTGCAACTGTCAAAGTGATTAATCCTCAAGACACCTATTATGAATTTCAAGGTTTAGTACAGCGTATAGATGGCAAGAGAGTAGCAGTATTGTTTGAAGGAGGAAATTGGGATAAATTAGTTACCTTCCAACTCTCAGAATTAGAACCCGTCGATCCCACCGCAGGTAAAAAGAAAAAATAAATGCGCCTTCCTCTACCTCAATTTGCTGTAGACGATCGCCATCCCAATCATATAGGGGAGGTGATCGAAACAGCAACTACTCATTTTATGGCTCAATGTTTAGAGCCCGAAGATTTAAATTTCCCGCCGATGCCTCCCTTTGGTAGTTGGGTTAAATCTATGGATGAAGAGTCGGGTAACAAAATCTTGGCAGTAGTTACCTATGCCACTACTACCCCTATAGATTCAGTTCATCGCGCTAGGGCATTGGGTATGTCTTTGGCTGAATTACGCGAACAACAACCCCAAATTTTTGCCATGCTCAAAACCGAATTTAAAGCAGCGATCGTCGGTTTTGAAACACCCCCTTCTGCTCAAAACGGCAATGGAGCAGGTTTTGGTAAAGTATATCAATATTTACCGCCTCGTCCTCCTCAAATTCATCAAGCTGTCTATCAGTGTAGTGCAGAAGAAGTCATTCATTTTAGTGAGGAACTAGATTTTTTACGCACTCTTCTCCAGGTAAAAGATATTCCCGTTGAATCTCTAGCAGCAGCCTCTATTCGCGATATTTATCAGCTACGTAAAGCTAATCGTGATTGGTTAGTACAAGTAGGTAGAACTCTAAGTGTGCTTTTGAAAGACGATTACGATCGACTGCGTTATATTCTCAGCCAAATCCATTGGTAATTAAACTGATACTACATTCTTAAAAATTTAGTCTCAAAAAACATATATACAACCTAAATTGACAACTAAGATTAGACCTCCTTTACCCCATCACAGATTAATCTAGGGACATAGTAATAAGTTCCCCTCTGCGCTCTCTGCGTACTCTGCGGTTCATAAAAAAATTGTCTTTAAATTGAGATTTAAATCTTGAACAAAAGAATAGTGTAGAAGTTACTTTAACCGCGATTAAATTATCGGCATGGTCATAATTAGTATTGAATTGAATGGTTGCCTCATCTATCTAAGCTTGTTAGCGGGACTTTGACAAAAAACTAGGTTCAAAAAGGGGTGAAAGCCTGATATATTAATGGTTTAACCTCAAAATAGCTAAATCCTTAATATATCTGGGTTTCAGGCGAATTTACCTCTTCGAGGTAAATTCGGCGTC